>CANLIL010000001.1 GCA_947491305.1 Flavobacteriales bacterium
CCCTATCAGGGCGGTGGAGAAATGATCAAAGAAGTGAGGTTTGAGCAGACCACCTACAATGAACTTCCTTTCAAATTTGAATGGGTGCGTGTGAGTGTTTTTTTTTTAGAGCTCCTCCGAATATTTTTTTTCACAGCCTGCTTCCAAATAATTCTTTATGAAAAAGAAAATGATCAAGCCAAGAAAAAAAAAGAATGAGTTGAATCCTTGGATGAAAAGCTTTGAGTGTTGATCCGGGTTTTGTGTTTCAGGTTCTGGTTGTTTAAGAAAAAAAAAGGGAATGGTTTGCGTGTTGAGGTTGTGAATTGGATATGCAGGAGAGAATGGTTTGTAAGAAAAAAAAATAAAGAGTGTGTTTGAAAAAAAAATGTGAATGTGTCTGTTTTCGATTCTTTTGCGTTGTGAGCGTGTTTTGTGTAGTGGGTGGGGTGTTTGTATGTCTTGGGTTGTTTTCGTTCGTTGTAGGGCTTAGAATGCAGTGAGTGGGTGTGTAAGCGTTGTGGTAAGAAAAAAAAAGGGGTGTGGGATCAAAAAAAAAGCGTGTATAGTAGATGGGTAAAGGGATTCAGGTAATGGGAGGGGGGAGGGGGGAGGGGGGAAGAAAGCTTTAGCTTAAGAGAGAGGTAGAAAAATGCCGAAAACGTGCCTGAAAATTATGTTGTTTTGCGTTTTGGTGGGGTTTGGTGGGGTTTTAGGGTGTGGGTGATAGGATTGGGTGGGTGGGAGTGTTTTGGTGCGTTAGGGTGGATTATTTGGAGTGGTTGGGCAATAGTGAATAGGCAATAGTTGGTAGGGGTTAGGTATTAGTTGTGTAGCTAAGTGTGGGTTCTGGGTGTCGTTTTAGACCATTTTATTTAATTCTTTTGTTTATATAACATAGTTTAATTTGTTGTTTGTTAAGTTGTTATGTTAAAGTTTTTGTTGTTATAATTAGAAGGTTGTAGAAAGTTGTAGATTCTCATAGATTGAAAATTGAAGATTGAAGATTGCAGATTGCAGATTACAGATTGAAGATTGCAGATTGAAAGGGTGTCGTGTTATGCGACGTTGTTCCCCCGGTTAAGTTTGGTGTGATCGTTTTTGGGGTTGGTTGAGTAGGTTAGTTGTTAGGCAATAGTTTTTAGGCAATAGTTGTTAGGCAATAGCTTTTCATAGATCGTGAGTTTGGAGGTCGTGCACTTAATTCTCGAAGTGGTGCAGTTAATTTGTGAAGTGGTGCACTAGTGCCTAATTACTATTTACTAATGGCTAGGTTCTGGTTTTCCTGAAACAAAAATGAGACAAAGTTGAGATAAACGTGAGACATAGTAACAACCTAAACAAAATCTGATAACACTCGAATACTCGGAACAAACTCGGAGCAAACTCGGTTAATTCAATAACAAAACATAATAACATAAAAACCATAGTATTTATTAAGGTTTAAACAAAATGGACTCGGAGAAAACTCGGAGAAAACTCGGTGGGAACTCTGAGGGAACTCTGAGGGAACTCTGACAATACTCTGATTCGCTTATTTAAGAGAGGTAGCACCATTTTTAAGAGAGGTGTCACCATTTTTAAGAGAGGTAGCACCATCCCTGTATAGAAGTAACACCACTAATCAACAACATTTAACAATAAAACTTTTAAAGTTCTAGTTTTTAGTAAGTTAAAACGTATTCTTTAAACCTATTATTTATATAAAACAACCTAAACATTTAACAAATAATACATTGTAAATTAATTGAAAAAAAATAACTTTTTTATTGTTTTGTGTTTTAGAATATATATATATTTGAAGCAAAATTGAACCACTTTTTAAACCAGAAACACAAACCATGAAGAAAACAACTAAAAGACTGAGTCGCAAAGTCGCTGAAAAACTGAAAAGCAAATTAGCAGATTCGCAAAGTCGCAAAGGCGCAAATTCGCAAATAAGCAGATCCGCAAATCCGCAAATAAGCAAATCCCCAGTGCCCCCCAACACCCTAATCACTTTCCCTCAATACCTCAAAATACCAATTAGATTCTGGACAAATAATGTAGGACACGAAATTAGATCATCTTTTGATTTAGAGCTGTATGCTAAGGTGTGCGAAGCTAGAGGTATGGAGAGTGGGGTAAGGGTGGAATACTAAAACATATTAAAAATTAACTAGAATGAGCTACTTTAATAAAGAAAGAGAAGAGTGTATAGAACTATTATTAAATCTAGGAGCTGAGGATTTAACTCACGTAAGACACCCCAATAAGCAAGGCAAAAAGTACTTAAAGCTTAGAATAAAAAATTTAAACTCTTATATTACTTTTAATTTTGATTATTCAGAGTATAAAGAAGTATCCGTATGGGCAACTAGAAGATCTAAACCAAGAGCATATATGAAATTTAAAGATATAAAACCTATGTTAATCGACATGGGTTTTGAAATTTTTAAAAAAGAAGAAGAACAAAAAATTATCGAAGAAGCAGCTGAAAATAGATACGTTCAAGGTGTTTATGTTATAAATGGTATTGATATATGTGAAGCATCAAGAGAATGTTTTATTGAAGGTGCTAAATGGCAAGCTGAAAGAATGTATAGTGAACTAGAAGTAAAATACATAGTTCAAGAAGCATTAGAATCAGCATTAGTAACGGTTGATTTAGAACAATGGTTTACTCAATTTAAAAAGAAATAAGATGAAAAACATACACGTATTACCAACAAATAAACCAAGTTCGTTATGTATAAATGGTAAAAATGGTAATCATATTTACATCACTTCTGATGAAAAACCAAAAACAGGTGATTGGTCAGTATATCAAAATGATAAAATACATAAATGTATGCAAGATATTGTAGGAGATACTTTTAAAAAAATTATCCTAACAACAGACCAAGATTTAATTGCAGATGGTGTACAACCTATTGCTGATGAATTTCTTGAATGGTACGTCAATAATCCAAGTTGTGAACAAGTTGAGGTTGAGATAGAAACTACATCAATTCAATTACCACAACAACAGTTATCTGAAAATAGTTATGATTTAGCTTTTAGATGGATTAATAAAAAAGTTTACAAAATAATAATTCCAAAAGAAGAACCTAAACAAGAAACACAAGGTTATATTTGTCCACAAACTAAAATACAATGTGATGATGAATGTTGCGTAAATGCTGAAAATTGTCATATCGAATCATCAATCGGTGTTACAAAAGAAACTAAAGAAGATACACATTTGTAAATATTGTGGTGCTGAAACTACTCAATCAGATGATGAATGCTATGCTAAACCTAAACAAGAACAACAAACAGCAGTAGAGTGGTTAGCAAAACAAATGCTACATCCAGAATCACACAATCCATACATTGAGCAGGCTTTAAAAATGGAAAAGGAACAAAGAAAGCAAGAATACCTAAAAGGTATGAAAGATGCTAATGAACTTAGAATTGCACAAGAAATACAATTATTTAAAGAATCATTTAAATCAGAATAAGATGAAAGTAAATTACACAAAAAAACAAACATCAGTAGAATTTTTTTCTGATAAGGTATGTGAAATCGTTGGATGGATACCTCAAACAGTTGACCAAGCAAAAGCATTACTTGAAGCGTTAGAACAAGCCAAAGAAATTGAAGAAAAACAAAGGCAAGAAGATATTAATCGTGGCTATTTAGAAGGCTATGATGACGGCACTAAAGGAAAAGAACCAATTATGCCTAGACCACTATATGTTTGTGAATCAAGCTACACAGAAATACCATTAGACAAAAATGGAAAACCTATAATTATTTAGTTTTTTATGAAAAATTTTATAGTAAAAGCGATTTTAGGAAGTGTATTTATTGTAGCTGGAATAACACTGTTAACCCAAAGTTATCACACAATAGGTTTTTTAATATTTATAGGCGGTATTTATATGTTCGATTCAAATGATCAAGGTATTTTAAAAAGATTATTTTTTGGCAAACCTCTTTACATGAATGTTTACCAAGATAAAAACGGCAACAAATACGGAGGTACAATATTTAAAGACAAGAACACGTCGGTTGTTGACCACGTCAACTATATAGACGAACCTAAGTATTTAGGTGTAATAGAAATTTATTAAAATTTAAAAATAAAAAAATGGAAAATAAAAAAATGGTAGAGATCACAGAATTAAGCGTAACAGTAACCTACAATGTATCAATTGGTGGTTTAAAAGCTTCAAAAGAAGTTCGAGAACAACTATTAGAGGCTTATAGGAATGGTCACGAAATAAACCCAAGCGGTTCAGTATTGTACCCGGAAGCCTCAGATTGGATTTCATCAGCAGTTAAAGAAGCTGATTGTTTGGATTGGAGTGCTGAAATAACAGAGATTGCGTAACCAATAAATATAATATGAAAAAAGTAATAGTAGGAAAAAGACTTGGGGAGACAAGCTCTATAATTTCACACAGTAACGGAATGTATCCTGTTTGGTTCGATGATTCTAAAGTTGTAGAATTTATTGAAAAATCAAAAGTTAAATTCAAAGATTAGTAACCAATAAATCAAAATAAATATGTCACAAACATTAGGACAAAAAAGAGTAAAAGCAGAGTTCAATCCTTCTAAAAATGATTTGGTAGATCAAATCAAAAACAAATCAGCGGAGTTGATCGATTTAATTGAATCAATGCGAAAAGTTAAGTTTGTTGAAGAACCACATCTTGGAAAAGTACCAGTAGCTTTTTCTAGTGAAAAACAAAGATTAATTTCTTTAGCTCAAACAGAAATTGAAAACGCTGCAATGTGGGCGGTAAAAGCAAATTTCACCGAGTAACACTTAAATGAATTAATATGTTGTAAGGGGTTTTTTTTATAGCCTCTTTCAGTATATTTTTTATTTATAATACAATTATTAAATAATAAAAATCACTAAAAAAATAAAAAAAAATGAACGAATTAATTTTAATTATCGGAGCAAAAGTATCTGGTAAAACCGTTGAAATAAAAGATAAACTATCGAATATTACCGATAAGAATGCCGTTGTATTTGATTATTGCCAAGAATATGAAGATTTTGATATAATCCAACCAGATGAAGTAGTATCTTTTTTGAATGGTAAAGATGGAAAAGTAGCTAGAATAATTCCTGTTGTGAATGGTGAAAAAATGACTTTAACAGAATCTCAAAAAGTTGTTTTAAACATTCTGGATAATATTAAAGATGGAATTTTAGTTTTGGAAGACCTTACAATATACGCTCCCTCTTCCCATGAAATTTATGAAAAAATAATAACCCTTAGCGAAAATACAAATAATAATGCAAGCATAATTTGTTCATTTCAGTCAGTATCATCAACGCATGGTGAATTTATAAACAAAGCTGCATTAATAAGTCTCCATAGACAAATAACTAGTCGTATTGATATTTATAAATCCAAGATTGAGTCGTTTGAGCTATTTAAAATCGCATTTTTGCTTGTACAGAACAAAACGAAAGATAACAAATACTTTTTTTGTGAAATTTCAGCAGGAATCATAACAGGTGATTTCAGTAAGGAAGACTACAGAAGTGCGTGTCTTGATTACATTATTGAGGAAAATGGGTTACATAGGTATTCAGAACACTATTAAAATTATCAAATTACAATTTAATGAAGAAAATTGAAATAGAATTTGCTAACGGTGAAAAAACAGAAGTCGATGAAACGAACTCTAGTGTATTTGATTTTTTGCAAGAAAAATACAAAAGCCCTATTGTTCATATAGACGGACAAAATCCTGCATTTTGGGGGATGACAGAAAGCGAAATACAAAAAGAATTAACTAGAATTAAAAATTTAAAATTAAAAACAATGAAAGAGTGTAAAAAGTATTTAGTTGAAGCGAAAGCAAAACAGTGGACAATTTCTATATCTGACCTAATGGAAACTTTCAGCTTAACAGAGAAACAAGTTAGGGAATGTATAAATTTAATTTACGGATAAATGGAACACAAAGAAGAACCTACCCACAACTTGGATCTAAATGTTTTTCCAACATTTAGTTGGACGAAAGGATTATTATTTTACAGAATAGAGTGTAATTACATTAATGGTTATTGTGAAACCGTTGCTAGAATACCAAGGTGGATTAATAAAGCAGAACAATTAGCTGCTATGTACTGTCATATTTTAGATGAAGATAGGGATAAGTTGCAAAACTCAAATAAAATAAATGGAAACAGAAATTAGGATTACTGCTAATTTGAATAAGGAGCAATTGGATGTATTGCTTCAAGAAATTAAAAATACGGCAGAAATTATAGGTGTTAAATTGAAAGTTGAGTCTAATAAACTTATTGAAAAATCTACAATAAAACCTATTTGCTATTGTGCTAAATGTACCGATATAAATGGACAAAACATTGGTAATATGTACGTATGTCCGAATTGCGGAAGATCAGTTGATTAACATTTTTTTATTCGAATTTTAGGTACTTGGATTGTAATAATTAATTTAAATTTTTAAACATGGCTTTTAATAGTGAATACTATACAGAAAAGGAGTTAAAAGAAATCCAGAATTGGAATATAATAGATACTCATAACTTAGTAAATAGATTACGAGACATGTGGCAATATAATAACCTTTTTATTGAAAGTTGGGAAATCGACGCCACAAATAAAGAAAATATGGTTTTAATGCTTCAACTACACACAGGTGGCTTAAGAGGAAATGAAGACATAATTAATGCGTTGCAGAAACATAAGATGTTTTGGACAATGTGGTGGTGGAAAACCGAACGAGGCGGACACTATTATTTTGAAGTAGATTTTTCTAAAATAGGATTTAAACCAGTTGATCAATTTTTAAAAGAACAAAAAACTTATAGGCAATATATTTATAAGTTTAAGAAGAAATATGATTGGGTTAAAGTATCTCAGAACAAACGTCTTGTGCGCGTAAAAGACTTAAATTAACAAATGAGGCAAAAAAAATAATGCGATATTAAAATTTATTGTATTTTTGAAAACAAATTGAACCACATCCTTATGAACAAACCAGAAAACTATTCTTTTAACGCTAAATGCGTTTTCTTTTCCATGATTGGAATGATAATTATTTTCTTAATAGAAATAGTTAAAACCGCAATTTCTTAAATACTCACCGAATTATAAAAAAAAACTTATGATTAAAACTTTTAATTTTGATTATGATTACTGCGAAGCAAAAGTAGTCATTAAATTGGATACAGATTTGTTCACCAAAGAACATGCACAATCAACCCTAGATTTTTTCCTTTGGGATTACGACGAAGAAAATGATCCTGTAGAAGAGGTTTTAAGAAAATATGCAATTGAAATTATTCGAGTTGCTACAAAAGATTCTTTGAATGTATATGGTGTTACGAGAGAGTTTAATAATAAAGAAGGCTTTGCTAAACTTGACGGTAGTTTAGGTTTAACTCTAGTTTCAGTCATTCCATACGAGTTAGATGAAGAAAAACTTGAACTTACTATTTCTTAAAATTAGCACGTTTAAATTCAAAAAAATGAGATACGAAGAAAAAATAATTGAACACCTCGAAGTAGAAACAGAATTTACACCATTAAAAGAAGCTATTGTTAAGGTAGAGTTTTCTCAGGGAGATTTAGTTGAAATAAGAAACATTTTTCACCAAATCAAACTTAATGAGTGGGCGAAAGGTTTTTTATCAGAAATAGAAAAGACACTCGAAAAGGTATCATAACTTAAAACCCAATACATGCTTATACCATTTAGCGAACCATCCTACGAGGAATTGAAGAAAAGAAAGCTTCTCTCCTCAATAAAAAAAGCAAAACACCTATCCGATAGGTTGAATAATTTCTTGTCTGACATCGAAAAAAGCACGTTTAAAAGGAGCGATAAAGACTTCATTAAAAACGAGGCGCTTAAGTTCGTTAACACCGAAAAAAAATGAATAAACAAGACTTTGATTTTTGGGTTGATAACATCAGAGTAGTTGTAAATTCCGAGGAAGAATTTAATCAGGTAGTTGACGTTCTGAAAGCTAAGAACCATAAAGTCGATCCACAAATATACTTTGACAAAAACTACAATTCTATTTGCTTATTCAGTTATTGGAGCAACTACAGATGGAATACTGTACGCGATAAAAAACATGAGTCTGTAAAAAGATTTATTGAAGTAATTAACTCACAGGAATAATTTTATTGAGCCACTAAAAAAATAACTAATGAACGAAAAACAAACCAACACCATTGCTAACACCACAGCATTTTTTATTGAAGACGAATTTCACGAAGACATTGATTCACTTGTTCACAGTATGGGTTTAGATGAAGAAGATTTTTTTGACCTTGATCCTGATTGGGAAGTTCAAGCATTTGAGGCTTCGCTAGAAAAAATATTCGTTCTTGAAAAAGAGGATTTAGTAAGCGCCATAAGTCAAATCATCGAACAAGAATACTCGGACTCGGAACGCTATCCTGACTACGAGTGTAGCGACTTTGATTATACTCAAAAAGCAATTAAAAACGCAATAACTCAAAGTATTGATATTGATAAGCTAAATAACCTATTGCCAGAGCTTTGGTATTCTACAGATAAAAAAATAGTAATCAAAAAAGCCGATTTGGCTGAACATATCTCTTAAAAAAACTCGGAGATAATTACTTTTTTTAACTCCGAGTGCTCCGAGTTTTCAACAACAACAAACTAAAATCGAAATGGAAATAGACACAGAAAAAATAGGATCGTTCCTGAAATCAATGGACGGCGCTGAATACACATACCTGCAACATTGCATGGAAATGCGAAGCGGAATAAGTAGTCTAATCAAAAGACACAATTTATCAAAAGAAGATGTTTGTGAACTGTTTAAAATTGAACCTGAAATTTACGAGGATTACGTAAAAGGAAACTATAATTATTCGATTATGGACATGGCTCGATTGAATGCAGTATTTATGGCATTGGAAGTAAAAAAGCTGGAAGAGAATGTTCCGGTTAAAGTAAATCAAAAAACGGATAAATAAGCCATGGTTAAAAAACTATTAAAATTCTTGTGGATTTTTCAGGAGAAAAAACACAAGGACGATTTTAAAGTAACAAGAAAATATCGGAGATTGAACCCATATAATCCACTCACCTACATTACAATTCTTATCATTATTTTGGTTGGTTTTGTAATGTTTGGACTCGTTGGATTTTGGAAAGAGGTTGACTTAAGAAATCCTTTTCGTTGGTCTTAAGGTTATTGTCTTTCAAACGTAACCTTAGCTAAAATTACATAAAAGTGTAAACTTAAAACCTTGGAAGTGTAAAGGCGAACTTCTTATATTATGACAAATACAGCAAAATTTGCAAAGCAGGAATTAGATATTCTTGCAGCAACAGTTCCAGACGCGGTTGTTACACCGTTCTCAAAACAAATCTTAGCTTTGTGTGAAGCCTTCGGTAAATCCGGACAAAGCGGAGGCTCAGCGCCTTTTGTTGCTTCGGCTATTTCACAAGTAGTAAAAAAACTACTCTTGCATGAGCCTATATGTGATGTTACAGGGCACGAAAGCGAGTGGGTAGAAATTGGCTTGGAAATGGGCAGCAAAGAACCAGTTTATCAAAACGTTAGATGCAGTGCTTTATTTAAAGACGGAAGTCTTGATGCAAAGGCTCATTATTTGGATGCTATTGTTTGGAAAGGGGTAGAAGATTACGACACCTTTACAGGTTCGGTTTATGTTGATGAAAATAATTTTGAATTAATTTCAAGTGTTCAATACGTAAGATTCCCATTCAAACCTAAAACATTCTACATTGATGTTGTTCATATTCCAATTATGGAAGAAGAAGCTATTAAAAGGGGTCTTCACTATTGTCAAGATAGCGACGACTCTTGTTATTATTCTTTGGTTAAAGACCCGAAACAATTACAAAAGGTTTTCAAATATTACGATAAAAAAGAAAACTAAAATTCAAAAATAGTGGGTGTAGCTTTTGGGCCGCGCCCATTTTTATTAACTCCAAACTAAAAAAAATGAAACACTTAAATATTTTATCGAAAGCAACGGTTATTTTGCTTTTATTACTTTCAATGTTAACTTCCTGCGAACAAGAACCAACAAAAATAGAAAAGTTCAAAAGAGTAGTATTGAATAAAACCAAGGAAGTTAACGACGGAAACACTGAGTACGTATTAGCTTATACAAACGGCGATTGGAACTATGTTAACTTTGGAATCTATTCGAAATTGGAAGTAGGAGATACTATTTACTTCGAAAGAGAAGACGGTTGGTATTTGAGGTATGAAAAGATTTCGAAAGGCAAGAAAGAAAAATAAATTGAAATTATTTTTATATTTTTAAAAACATATTAAAAATAATATTACTTTTGAAAACCATTAAAACAATAACCGATGAATTTTAACCAAGAACCAGATCCAATTAAGGGTCAATTTTTCGCAAACTATTGGGGTATAAAGTGCCTCAAAAGTAAACTAGTCAATAATCAAATACCATCAAGTAAAGTTGATACTTTAATCAACCACTTAGGTCGAGAGGATCAATTCCTTGAATTAAAAAGTCTTGCTGATATTACCGATGAAGAAATTATACAACTGTGTATGATGTGTCATAATCTCCCGGAAGTTAATTCAAAAAACTTTTTAATCGAGAAACAAAAAGATGAAATCCACTGTTCGTATATTGACAAATCAATTAAGGCACAGCGCCATATTTGCTTAAACTTTAAATACGCCACAATCAATTGTAATTTACATTTTGATAAAGATAGGGATGATGTTGCTGAATCATTCAAACAAAACATAGGAGAAATAAGCGAATCCTCAACTAGAGTAGTTGGTTACATTCAATCTCTTGACTACCTCAGACAAAACGCATACGCAGTTCCATTCAGAGATTTATCAATTGATAAGCTTGAAAAAATGGAATGGATTAAAGTAATCAAAAAAAACCTTTAAAAATGGGACAGGTAAACGAATTTAAACCAAAACTATTTAATCCATACTTCAATAGCTTTGCCGAATGGAATGGTCATGCTTGGGAAGATAAGGAAATACCTAGTGCTTATTTTTACGGTCAAGAAAAGGCGGCCAACTGTGGTTATCATCCTGTTGAAAGTTGTGAAGAAGCTGCTGTTATGTGGTACAATTTACTTTCTCCACTAAATAAGCAACAAACCTTTAAATCTACCCCTGAAAAAACTGGAGTTGAGCTTCGTTCGGATCAAGTTTTGACACCAAAAGAAATACAAATTGTATGGGAGGCTAATAGTCCTAGAAAAAACGCGCTTATTTTTTCGAATAATCAAACTAATAATTCAAAAAGCAAATAAAAAAATAAAATTAAAAAAATGAAAAAAAGAAACTACTTAACCGAAGAAGACACAAGTAAATTATTCGGGTGGATTAGGTTTTATAAAGGATGGAACTTTGGATTTCGCTTAGAAAAAGCAGGATATTTTGACGAAAGACCTGTTGTTAGTTGGTCAATAACTCAAATTATAGCTCTTATAGTTATGAGTATTGGGTTATTCTATTCGTTGTGGTTTTTAGCATTAATCCCACTATTACTTTTTGGCTATGGTAAATTTTATTGGAATCTACCAATTAAAACAGGTATTGAGGATTGTCAGAGTGCTGCATGGGGAATAACTTACGTCGAAGACTCTTTATTGATTTACTACGGTGGAGCAGGTAATTATGAAGGTGGTGCTAAGTGTAAAATAATAGAGCTTCCTTGGAACTTAACTTGGGTGCGTACTTCAACATTAATGAAGAGTGGGGAATATCACCACCAAACTCAAACAAGTAGAAAAAGTTATGAAAACGACGAAGCTGGAGAAATAGCAGGTAGTTACGATTGGCTTAATAAAAACAAATGGCAAGAATCTCACCCTTACATAGACAAATACGATGATACTGTTGTAACTGCTACCATTTCTGTTGAGGAAAGAGAATGGAGACCATTATGGTTTCAGTGGACTAGTCTTTTCGCATTTAAAAGAAGAATGATTAGTATTGATTTTGATAGCGAAGTCGGAAGCAGAAAAGGCTCATGGAAAGGCGGAACTATTGGATGTAGTTACGACATGAAAGAAGGTGAGTCACCGCTTCAAGCATTAAAAAGAATGGAGCAAGATCGTAAAATGTAATCTTAAATTAAAGAATTGGCACAATAGGTTAGGAGCTTCACACGATAACCACCTATCGAAACTAAAGGAAGTACTGGTGGTGGAAAACCAAGAAACTGAATGGAGGTAGCTTGACCTATTGTGCTTTTTAAAACTGTCCTGTGGTGTAATTGGCAACACGTCTGATTTTGATTCAGAAGAGTTTAGGTTCGAGCCCTAACAGGATAACTAAAAAACTAATATTTAAAAAATGAAGTCCAGAGATCATTCAAAAAAACGGGATAAACTGAAAATCAAAATCCAACAAAGTGTTGGTAAAAACAAATCAATTAATTTTTAAAAAAAATGAAAACAATTAAAAAAACAATTTTATTTATGGCATTTATGTCATTATCTTTTGTAGGATTTAATCAAACAAGAGAATCAATTAAACTGGTTAAAGGAAAAAATCTGGACTTTAAAATTGACAAAGTAATTACAAATTCAACCGACACAATGGTTTATTTCTATTGGGGATTTCAGAACCAGAAATATTCAACCATTACAGATATAGGTTCTTTTATGTTTTACAAAAAAGAAGATTTAAAATTATTTATCAATTGTCTTAAACAGATTTCGGAGAAGGAAAAAGGTGTTGATTTTCAACTTTCAATAGGTAGATATGGAACAATGCAATTATATGATTTTTCCAATGAAATTTATATTACTGAAAAAAGTGGTAAATACACTACAATACCAAAAAAAAATGTTTCAGATATTGTTACTGAAATAGAGCAATATATTGATTTATTAATTAACTAAAATAACCCTTAAAAAAAACAAAATGAAAAAACTATTTTTAACAATCGTATTATTATTCTCATTATCATCGGTTTATTCTCAATGGAGTTATCAACTTGTAAAAAATGATTTTGACGACCCTTACAAGATTGCTTACACAGCAGAAAACAATGATGCTATTCTGAAATTAGAAAATGTTGGTGGAAGTATATTCTTCTATGTTCAAGGTGGTTATTATTGTGATGAAAATCCATCCGTTGATTTGGTTTTTGTAGTTAATGGACAGAATATTAAATTTAATATTGAGGGTTTCGTTAATAGTTCTAAAGATGCTTTATTCTTCACAACAGATTTGATTAATAGTGAAATGCTTGAATCATTTAAAAAATGTAACCTAGTCAAAATTAGAGTTAATGAATCTACTTGTACGAATGAAATTTATTCTTTCAATATGGGTAGAAGTACATCAGCACTCAATTATATTCTTGGTAAATAATTAACAATAAAAGGGGCAAATTAATTGCAAAAAAATATGGAAAATTCAGTTATAAAAAATTTAGAATTAAATACCCCGGAGCAAATAGAAGCTGCTAAAAAAATTATCTTTTCTGCTAAATTCGCCGTTGAATTTTCTCAAATGATTCAACAAGTACACAGACAGTCTAGGAATCGAATGATGTACGAAATTTTCACGCCTTGGTACTTAAAGTTATGGAATAAGTTAATAGGTTTAAAACCTTATATTTCAAATAATTATAATCCTAAATTTTAACAATGAGCAAGAACCAAAAAATAAAACACACGTTCATTAACGAAAGTTTTGACCTTAGTACCGATTACAGACTACTTTACAAGCTTGCATTAAACGGCAAGCGCATTCCTGCATGGATAGTTTATACCGATGAATACGAAGATCCTATTTGGGATTTGGTTGAAGTAAAAAAATTCTACGGAGAAAACGATAAAGTATTCATAGGAACGCGAGGACGAGACTATTCTACAGCAGAAAATACAATAGAGTGGTTTGAGTCAATTTGCCAACACCTTAGCTTACATTTCGTGATTCCTAAACAGCCATAAAAATAGCCAAAAAAAATATTTTAAAAATAATTTACAAAAACAACGTAATATATTTTTGAAAATATATACATTTGTCAAGATATTTATTTTTAGGTATTACAAAATAAAATAAAAACCATAGAACCACTAATTAACCGAACCACCATGACCACTGTTTTAAAAGACGTTACACTAACGAAAAACGACACTTGCCTAACCTACGTTCTAAAAAGATTAGGCTTATCGAAGGATCTTTGCTCATACATAAATTTTCACGAGCACTTTCACCAATATTCATTCGTTCGCCAAAAAGATAAGCTGCAAGTAGGAGATATTCTTTTATGGGACAAGGAGGTTAAATGGGATTGGATGCCGATTTCAATAAAAAACAACAACATAATCTGGGAAAATACCCCAAGGGCTTTTCATTTTGGAATATATGAAGGAAATGAGTTTTTCTCTGATTGCACAAGACTTGTTGTTCCGCCCCACCCAACTTTGAGAATGCGAACAATTGTTTCGTTACAAAAAACACCTGATTGGATTCTTAGACCTATTAATACTGAAAATTAGAATAAACCAAATGCAAACAACTTCAACAACACCGAAAACCGAAACTCTTGGTATTGATCACCAAGGAATTAAAATTGCTGAAAGAATTATACTTTCTGCTTTCGCAGGAAAAACAGACAAAGCAGGAGAACCTTACACAGAACACCTTTTTAGAGTAGCTAAAAATTGTGGTAAATTTTTACAAAACCAAACATTCTTGAACGATACTATAGTTGTAGCTCTTCTTCATGATTTGTTAGAGGATTGTTCCGATATTTGGAAAAAAGAAAATTTGTATCCTTTGTTTGGCGCGTCAATAACAATTGATGTAGAAAAATTAACCAAAGACCCAAGTGAAGAATACGAAACCTACATAGACAGATTAGGATCGTTCTCTGGGGGAATTGTTTGCAAAGCGGTAAAGCTTGCTGATCTGGAGGATAACATGAACCTAGCAAGGCTAAAAAGACCACTTAATAAAAAAGACATTGAGCGAGTTGAAAAATACCACAAATCATTTTTGAAATTGAGCAACTTTAAGTAATAAGTATAACCACCAAAAAATAAAAAATGGATAAAATATTAGGATTTGCGTATATAAACAAAAACGCAACAACTTGTTCTGGAGCTTTAAACCCAAACGAATTTATCGGTCAAACTTGTGCTGTAATGGAGTTTGGTGTTGATGATTGTGTTTTAGTTTTAAATCCACAAGGTACAGCATTAGCAAGTTTCGATAAAGAGGATGTTCAAAGAAGTTTTAAATGCGGTTATTCATTAGGAATAGTTACTCCGCCAGATTTAGACATTTTAAACCAAATGTTGTATGTAACCAAAGCAGAACAAAGAAAAGGTGGATATAACAATTTAGTAAGAAATATGGTTATCGCAGCAAGCTTGTCAAAAGGTGAATTTTCCGATTCGTTTCTTTGGCAAAAGCAATAATTTCATTAACTTCACACGCACAATACAAGATTTAAAACACCTTGAAAAACTTAATCAAAAACAACCATAATAATATTTTCAAAAATATGTTTTTTTAAAAATACGTATTTTTAAAAATACCTTATATTTGTGAGTATAAAAAAACCAATTATTATCAAAAATGAGCGAACCAACTGATAAAAACGAGATTAATACGAGTTCACAAAATGAGTTTAGTGGAAATATTCATATTTTTAAAGGTACGAGATACAATCAGCGCCAGATAAGAACTAAATCTATTTTCTTTAAACCAAATGAAGATATTATTTTAAAAGTTGGTGAAAACAAGGTTACTTTTAAAAAACCTTCTATTGACTACAATGGCAAAACTTATGTTCCGAGATCAACGAGCTCTGGATGGGTTTCGTTTATGGTGGCCGCCGAATTACCTTATGGTTTTTTTGATTTTGATTTAGAAGAAAGTAATATTGACCAAGTAGTTGTTTATTTCATTAAAGAAGAAACCGATTAAAAACTAAAAAATAGAACCATGAGCGTAGAAAAAATAGAGCAAGCAGAGGGATTTCAGTGGTTTATTAACACCAAAAAAGAAATTTACATCAACGAATTATTTGCTGAAAATAAAATAATTGCAATTCATCAATTGCGAACATACAGGGACGAACTTATGAAGTACCTATCAATAAATTCTCAAAAGGAATTATTGGATAAGCTTCCTTTTTACGAGCAAAAAGAAAAAACAAAAAAATTACAAGAAGAACTATCAAGCATAATCCAAATAATAAATACACATGAGTAACAAAGTACAATTACCCTTATGGAAAAAAGCGCTAAAAGACGCTTATCCAAAGTTCCAATCCATTGACCCTGAAAGAGCGTTAACTGAGCTTGGTTTTGCAATGCAATTAATTGAAGGAAATGAATACCTTCAAAGGTGTACACCTGAAAGTATCGTGAACTCAATTCTTAACATCGCAAGAACATCAGTTACACTTAACCCAGTACTTAAGTTAGCATATTTAGTTCCAAGAAAAACACAGTGTTGCTTAGACTTCAGTTACACAGGTTTAATTGGCTTATTAACTGAGTCTGGGGTTATCACATACATTAATGCAAATGTTACATACGAAGATGAAGAGTTTGCATATAACCCAATTTCAATGACCATCTTGCATCGACCAACTAATCCAAGAACAGAAGAAGAACAAAAAAATCGTTTGGTAAATGGTGCTTATAGTCGCGCAGTTTTACCAGATGGATCAGTTGTTTATGAATACATGCCTTTTTGGGAGCTCGAGAAAATCAGAATGAAATCACCAATAAAAAGTGAAAATAGTATCTGGAACGAATGGACTTTCGAAATGTACAAAAAATCCGTAATCAGAAGACACTACAAATTGCTTATTGGCTTGTCCGGAATCAAAAACAAAAAATTGCAAGCTATTTTGGATGTAGAGTACGCAAACATAATTAATGAAGATGCTACTTCAATGCCTCAAATAAGTGGTGAATCTATTCAAAATGTAAAAAATGAGCTAACTGATTTGCTTGCTCTTCCTGAAAATACAATCGAGTATTTGAATCCAACAGCCACTGCTTCAAAATCAAAGAGTAAAATGAACTTTGAAATTCCTATTGCAGAGCCGGTTACAAAAGAACAACCAAAAGAAAGTATTGCAAATGCGGCCACTGTTCAAGAATCAAATCAACCTTTTCAAGAAAAAACGCCTGAACCTAAAACGAAACCAGAACCTAAAAGTGAACAAGTTCAAGTTCCCAAGGAAAGTGTAGTAAAGGAAAAAACGGCTACCAAAGAAGAAGGAAATCCTTCCGGGTTAACTGCTAAAAACGACGTTAGAGATTTGGGTGAGGAATTTAACAATGCTTTTGGTGGTAAACAAAACGCTAGTTCAACCGAACCGGCACCAGAAGCCAACACTGATCCATTTGCATTTGACTTAGATTTCTCAATGGAGCAATAATAATTCAAAAACTTAAGCTCGAAAAGAATTTGGCGAACAGCTTTGGCTAGTAGTTGCAAATACGAACCATTAATAATCATTGAGGATTAGCACAACAGCTTTTCGAGTTTTAATACAAGTACAAACAAACCAAAAAATAAAAAAATGACTAATGAATTTTACAGCGCTACAGTGCGCCACACAAAACAAATGGAAAACGGAACTTTTAAAAGAGTTTCAGAACCTTTTCTTTTAGTAGCTAATAGTTACACAGATGCCGAGGCAATAATTTACAAAGAGGTAATCGAATACCTTCGTGGAGAATGTAAGGTTAAAATTGCAAAACAGCGAATCGAACAGTTTTTAAATGCAGACTCTACAGCAGAAACAATTTTCAAAATTGTTGTGGCATACGAGGTTTGGAATGACAACGGCGAAAGCAAAAAGAAAAATAAAATCAATTATGCGGTGAAAGCAGACACGATCACTGAAGCAATTGAGTTGGTACGCGAAGACTATGAGAAATTTACAATGGTTGATGGTGTTGTAATTACCAATATCACAAGAACCGATTTTGCTGATTATTTCCCGGCGCAGGAATCTCAATTTGTTGAAACAGAAGAAATCAAATCAACTGTTAGTTTCAATAGCGTTGATGGTGCTGCTGATGATCAAGATGAAGAAGAAGGATATGAGATTTTAGATTCTGATGATTCCGACGAAAATGAGGATGAATACCAAAATGAATCCGAAGAAGAAAATGATTCTGTAGAACACCTCGCAGAAACAGACTCAAACGAACCAGAACATACGGTTGACCCGAACGTCCTGTAACATAAAATAAACCACATATACAAAATCAAAAGCCAAGTTAAAAAATAGCTTGGCTTTTTTGTTGAATTGAATTTTAATTGTAAATTTGGTACTCACAAACAGTCCAAACGTGGATTATCTCATGTGCGCAGTTTATCTTGGTTTACACTAAAGCCTGATTTGTCAGGCTTTTTTATTTCCCTTACTTTTCGCCAAATAAAACACTTCTTTAGTAACCTTATATTTGATGTCATTGAAGTCAAGTAAGTCTTGAATAAAAAACCAGTCTTCGTGATGTTGCGTATTATCAAATTTTGGGATGTTCTTAACGCGATTCAAGTTTATTGCTATGTTTATTCCTACGTTGCACTCATATAAGTTGTTGTCGGACATTTTAGGGATAATCTCACCACTGCAACTCATTCTTAATACAACTAAATCTAATTCAGAATCTAATTGTTTCGAATAACCCGGCAATAAAACATCGTCGTCGTCAACAAAAACAACCCAATCATAATTTTCTCCTTTTATTGCTTTTAGTGCCAAATTTCGGTTGTTAGCCGTTGCGCTCGGATCACTAACTAAATTTCCAACAACAAAAATAGAAGCGTTGGTGTCCTCTTCTTTAATGGATGCGATTGTATCATTGAGGCTTTCGCGAAACAACGACGGTATTACGTATGCGATTTTCATGGTATTAATTTTTGTGGTTAAAAAAAAAACTGCACAAAACACGCGCTCTGTACAGTTTAACTAATTCATTTCATTCTATGGATTTCAAAAGGGTTGAGCAATCAACCGAGATTGAGATTTCAAATTTAAGGATTATTCCTCGTCAATAAACCCCATTCCCATTACAAATCCTTGTTTCTTTTTAACAAGGGGTGTTGGGGGTTCGTTTATTGGAGGAACTATTGGAGCAGGCTCGTTAACCGGCGGAGTCGGATTATTTGCAGGAGGTGTTGGAGCAGGTGGCTCGTTCGATGGAGGTGTTGGCGGAGTAGGAGGATTATTATCATCTTCGTCTTCCATATAAGCAAAGATGCCATTACAAATAACTTTGTCTAAGCGTCTAAGTTTTGATTCCGTCTCTGGCTTCATTTTAAACTCGCCTGTTTTTTGCGCTAACATATTAACTCCTCTCATAGTTTGTTTAAAATCACTAATGAAAGAAGCTGTGTCAGCGTCTAATTTGGAGACAACAATGTTGTTATCTTCCATTAACTTTTCGTGTGGGAAAATTTTTCTTGACATGATATGGTTTTGTTTTGTTGATTCAAAGATATATAAAAAAAACAAAAAAAAAGGTCTAATTAGATTAGACCTTTAAAATATTACTTTTAATTTTAAAATAATCCGAATAATTTTTTTCTTGGAACAAGTTCTCCAGAAAGTAATCGAGATTTTTCTTTTTCTATTGATTCAATTTGAAAATCAATGTTTTCTCTCATATCTTCGTTTGAAACGCTTCTAAGTTCTTTTAAGTTGTAGATGCGTGCGTCAGCATAAGATATTTGATCCTCAACAGAACCTCCAACAGCAAATTGAGAAGGATTAACTGAACTACTACTCATGTTTCCTTGGGTGATATTGTATGTTTGAACGAAACCGCCTACATCAAATCTACCGCCAACTTTATCAAAAAAAGAATTTAGTTCTTCGATTTCCTTTTTTGTAGGCTCTCTTTCTACTTCATCATAAATATCAATTTCATAACGCTTAAATCCTCCCTTATATTGATTATCTTCAATACTTTCTAACATAAAAGGAAACACAACGGCACGAACAACCGAACCACCATCTCTATTTTCAGTTAAAATAATTTCAGAGTTTAAATCTACTCCGCCACCACCTCCGAAAGTTGACCCTACACTATTTTTTTTTTTAGCGTAGCTTTTTCTGCCAGTATTGTTCTTTTTTTCGTAACGAGTTTCGTAATCCTCGCTTTGATTTACTTGTCTGCGATCACGAAGCCAACCACCACCTGCAAAAGTGTCTTTGTCAAATTCTTTTAAGAAATCTCTTTTTTCTGAAATTGATAATTCTTCTACTTCATCTTCATCAACATCTCCTGCTAAGATTTGAACAGATAAGATTTCATCGTATTTTTTTTCAATTTCAGAATCTGACATTTCATCAACATTACCAACAGCACCACCGCCACCAAACTTACTCAATAAGTCGTCGATTTCAGCTCTCACGTTAATTAGGAATTGTTTAGCCTCTGTTTTATCCGCTTTGCCTAATTCCGCCTGAATGCCTTTAATGAAGCTAGTAGCTTGCTTAGTCATTTCTTTGCTTAATTGACCAAGGTTTTTATTGATACGAGCTTCAATTTGCTCTGGAGTACGATCACCTTTTTCAGCTTCTTTTTCAAGTTTATCAACTTGTTTTTCAAGCTTGTCTTTGATATTTTCAGCAGCAGTTTCAATTACAGCAGCAGCAGTTTTTTCTTTTGTTCCAGCGATTAATTTGCCTTCATCGTCAAGTTTACCCAAACGTTTAGCTTCAATCTTTTTAGATTTTTCGCGAAGTTTTCGGTATTCAGCAATGATTTCTTCACACTCTTCTTCTGTTTTACCAGTGCGGTCTTTGATTTCAGCTTTCATTTTGTCTGCATCAACAGGCAATTTTTTTGGAGCTTCTTTTTTAGTTGCGCCTTTTGAGATTTTACCCATTTTTTTAGATAAAATTTCAGATTCAGTCAACATACCTTTAGATAGCCAAGCGTCATAAATCACATCGTAATCAACTTTTTTTAATTTTGCTAGTTGCTCAAATATTCTTTCTCTTACAACACTATCTCCAACACCAAAAGTTTTATAGACACTATTTCCTTTTAATAAGTCGTTCCACACATCTTTAAAGGTTTTTTTGTCATCAAGTTCTTTTCCTAAAGGGTCTGTTGGAAATGCGTTGGTGTAAAAATCTTTTATTGTTTGATTTTCTCCAACTTTAGTTTTTGCCTTTGGCTCTTCTTTTTTTGTTTCAGGTTTTTTCTCAACCTTTGGCTCAGGCTTTTTTTCAGCTTTCTCAGCTTCTGCTTTCAATTCCTTGATAGTATCGCGGTAAAGCTCTTTTTCATCTTGTGGAGTATCAGGACTGTCAATCAATTCTTGTAACAATTCTATTTCCTCTTTTGTTTTTGCATCCATTTTTTTAGATTTAAGTTTTACAAATTTAGTGTTTTTATTTATTTAATTTTTGAGATTATTCTGCGACTTTCTTTTCAGCCAATCTCAAAGCAATTTGTAATGCACCAATTCTTTTACGAATAAAATCAGGAGTGAAAACAACTTTTTCTTTTGTTGCTTCTACAGTAGCTTTTGGTGTTGGAGATTGTTTTTCTTTTTTAGGCTCAACGTAACCAACGCTTTCATCTATTGGGAATACTTCACCATTAGAAACAATTGCATTTTCATTAAGGTCGTAAATTACAGAATATTTTTTTTCAGTAAACTCATTTGTAAATTCAGGAATACCTTCTTCGTTATAACTTTCCTTAATCCAAATAGGACTTAACAAAGCTAAATCGTCTGTTTCAGAATAAAAACTACCTGAGTTACCTTGTATAAGAATAGGTTTAACAGCATCTGTTATATAAAACTTTCTGGTTTTAACACCATTGAGTTTAAACAATGATCCAAGTGTTTCTTTTAAGAATTTCGCATTAACACCAACATAGTTTATTTTGTTATCAGAGTTGGTATATCTTAAAAATATTTGATGTGTAGTTCCATTAGTGAAAGGAAAGTATTTTTCAGATAAGTAGTTAATCTTTTCTTTTTGATAAGAGTCTTTATCTTTCAAAGCATCAATATCGTCTTGCGCTAAAATTTTGGCATCAGCCATTACAGAACTAAACCAAAGCAATTTCTCACAATCAACACTTAAAAACTGTTTTTCAGAGTCTATGTATGGTATAATTGGGTTGAAATTAGGGAATTTACCATCTACGGTAACATTTTTTCTTTCTTTGATGTAATCTTCGAATGGGTTTTCTTTAGCGAAACTATTTGATGATTTCGTTAAGTCCTTATAATTTTTCTCAATTTGCTTAGTGCTAAGATAAATTCCTGTTTGAACAACCTCGGCAGACGAATCTGGCATTTTCAAACGAATTAACTTATGAGAGTCTGTAGCACAAACTTGTTTTAATTGACTATCGAAATAAATACCGGACCGTTCTGGACGTAAATCATCGTCACCTTGGAATGGCTCAACCACTGTTTCAAGCGATTTATTGAATGGTAAAATAAAAAGATCCTTTAAAGGCTTTGGAATAGAAACCTTTGTTCGTTGGTATTCGGGGATTATTAGAAAATCGTTCTTCATTGTTTTATCAATTTAAAAAGTCCATAAATGGCTAAAAATGTTATACTTCCCAAAATTAGTTTATTTTGCGTAACTATCATACCATACTTGTAAGAAATGTATTTGCCATACGGCAAAACATCCCATTCGTAATAATCACCAGTAGTTTGTTTGAGCTTATTTATCATAAAATCACTACCTAATTTCAATTCTTTTGCACGTTTAAGCGCTTGTTCGATTGTGTCAAACATTTGAGATTTGAGTAAGTTGTAATTTTCAAACCAAACTAATTTAATCGTTCCTTTGTTATACATTACCATAAAAGTTTATCGGCAAACCAGCCGTTAGATTGAACAATATGACGGTCTTTTTCGTGTCTTGACTTATAAGCAGTTCTCCGTCTGTCTGCAAATACCTTTCCTTTGGTTTTCATAAACGTTGGATAATCACCATAACCAATTGCACCAATAGAAGCAACCTTAACGCCTTTTTTATAAACATCAATCTTTTTCCCTGCCAAGGTAGAAGGCTTCACTGTAACGCCGAGTTCTTTAGCTCGGTCTTGTGTGTATTTAGTTATTTTGTAAATCATTGATTATTTATTTTATATTTCACCACCCTCATCAAATAACGTTCTTCCCTCCAAAGATTTTCTATTCATTGAAATAGTGTCTTGAACTAATTTTACGCTTAAATCTGATTCTTTGCTTTGCCCTTTATACTTGAAAACATACTTATAGCCCTCTTTGCGTAAAGATTCTAAGTCAATCGGCATTCCTGTACGTAATTGTATAGCTTTTGCCTCCATTTCCATGTCGAATCCAATAGGAACATCACCACCAGTTCTGAACTTTTTATCAATCATTCTCAAAGAAAGCTCCAATGCTTTGATACGTTTATTTAGTAATTCATCTTTGGAAAACCTTTTGGAAATATTCAATGCTTTCAATCGTTTTTCAATAAACAAGGATTTATCTTCTTTTGAAGTATTAACAACCTTAACGACTTTATCCTCTTCAACGAATGTAATTTGCTTACCTTTATTTTTGTCTTCTACAACCATTCCTGATTCATTTAGACCGCTTTCTGACAAATCAATATATTCATCTTCTCTTAATTCACTAGGAGGCACGAAACCACCAATTGAATAGTGTTCTTTGATATTCAGAATAATTTTATCTATTATACCTTCAATTTTTTCTAGTTCTTTTCCTGTTGGATAAGGTGCAAAATAGTGTTCTGAAATAATGTCTTCTGTTTCAATGTCCGCAACAAGGTAATTACTAACACGGTTTTTGTCCAAGAATTTCTTTAAAACAACCGTTTCGAAAGCCCTTGCAAATAATTCAACTATTGAAGTCCAATACTTAGTTCTTTCATCACCAGTAATCTTGTATTTACCATCAATTAGTGTATTGTAATTAAATGTATTGTAAGATGATTTGTAGTAAAAGTAGCTTGTTTTTAATCTCAATGGAACATCGTAATAATCTAATCCAAAAGCGTCAATTATATAGCCAAGTACTCTATTTTGAGTTGAATGATACTGATTGTCAAGGATGCAAATTTTCTTAACTTCCTCTTGTGCTAATGTTTCTTCAATCGTTCCTTTCAATTCGATTACCGCCATATAAGAACGATAATAAATAGTAGGTACGTCTTTTTGTTTTTGTGGATAAAAACGTACAGGTAACAAAGGTGTTATTCCTTGTTCACCCCTAATCATAAAATCAATTAGTTCTTGGAAAAGTCTATTTAGAATAGGACTATCGCTTCTTTTAGTGTCTGAGATAAATAAAGAAGTCGTTGACTTAGATTTTCCTTCCATTAATACATTATCAATGTAGTGACCGTACTCATGCGCCAACGATCCATCACCATTTCCACGCGTAAGGTTAATATCTTTTGTTTGTGGAAAATAGGTAGCTAAATGTCCGGGACGACCCTTTGCTCCAAAAGCAATATTCAAACCGCCTAATTGAGTTAACGTTTTAATGTCGATATTTAGAATTTCACCAAAGTCAGACATTGCACCCAAGAAATGTTTGGTGTGGTCTTTACTCCATTTGTCGTCAACGTAATTTCCATAATTTACTGATGTGAAACCGAAATTATCAACTATTGATTGAACGGAAATATCAGTAATAGCAAAACCACCAGTTCTTTTAATGTAAGAGAGAGGGCTTTTAGTGTTAATGGATTTACCCTTTATTTTCTTAACCTTTTCACCATCCTCAATAGCCGTTTCTTCTTTCAGCGACCAAGACCAATCACCGTCTTTTGCTTTTGCTTCGCTTATTTGTTTGTCGTAAGACTCAATTAGCGTTTTTAGTTGATTTTCTCGATAATTAATAGCTAATCTTCTAGAGTCTTCGGGTAAAGACTTAAAATTTTTATTTATCCAACCATCCTTATTAAAATCTCTTAGCAATATTTGTTTTAGAGTAGGAATGTCCGCCTCGTTATATTCTTTAATTTTAGCACTAATTGATTCAATGCTTTTCTCTTTTCTTTCTTTAATATTTTCTTTTAGCAAAGAAGCAATCAATTCAGAAACAGGATCAAGTCCTCGAGCATCTTTCCAAGTTTGAACTGCTGCATCGGAAGACCTAGAAATCAAATTGTAAAATCGAACACCTAATCCTTCTGTTAAAGCTTTTGATACTCTGAAATAACCAATTCTTTTTTTGGCTATTTCTTCAAATGACTCTTTCGACATTCCTTCAGGTAAAGTCTCAACAAAATTTATAGTAAAATCATAAACATTAAATGAACGATATTTATTGCATAAGTTGTAAATTTCTTCTATTGTTCGGCAAGGCTCAAGGTCGTTTTGAAGCGTTGTTAGTGCCAATACATAAGCCTTTCTAAATCCTTCGCCGTCTTTTGGTTTAGCAGGAAGCGATTTTCTAATTTCTACCTTAAGGTATGCAGCACCCGGAGAAGTACCTTTTTCTTTTTCGGAAGCAACATCAACCAATTTCCAAACATTTTCTTTTTTAACCATATTAAAAGCAACAACACTGTCTTGCTCCATATCTTTTAGGTTATCAATGTTTACAAGTCGGTATGCGGCCAATTCTTTTCGAGTATTGGAAACTCTACCAACATCCTTAAATTCTTTGGATTTTTGCTTGTCTTGAAGTTTTTTTTCAACCTTTTGTTTTATCGTTGATTCCATTTAATTTAATTTTTCTTTTCAAAAGTAAGCAATTTAATTATTTTATCTTATTTTTGAAATCCAAAAGAGAATTTTCTCAAATTTTATTAATTAAAACCTTTAAACAATGGCGAACGAGTATTTTAAATTAATGAATGAAGCACGTAAAAATGGTGCAGAATCATTTACCTACAACGGTAAAACGTATGTAGCAGTTAAAACAAAAACAGGAATGACGGTTTATAAGGCTAAATAGTCTGTATAACTCAATGTAAAAAGCAAAAGCCAGACTAATAATCTGGCTTTTTTTATGCTGTGTATTTTTTTGTTATTTAATCCATTCCGGAAATACTCCAAAAAAACAAAGTTCCTGCAATGATACCTAATATCGATAAGAAAAATATAATTCTCAAAAATAAAGAAACGCGCTTTTGTTCTGTCAATAAATTAGCAATCAATATTCCGGAAGCAACAAAAACAGAAACAAAAATAATCACTAAACGTTCTAAAAATTCTACCATGGTTTATTATTAAGTAATTTATTTCCCAAGCTCTTTCAAGCTTTCTTTAATTTGTTGATAATTGCTTTTTAATCCAATTTTTGTATGGTTAACCAAAACACACTGAACGTCTTTAGTGTCAACTGTATTCTGAAAAATTGTAAATGAGACATCACTTTGAACTTGTTGTTCGCCATGTTGAATTTTATTACCGTGCATAAGCATATAGCGGTAATTAATATTTCTTAAAAGTTCGATTTCTTCCTCCATTTTGGTAATAAGATAATCTATCTCATAAAGCTCCTTAATTTGTTTCTGGATTGTGTTTTTTGAAGACATAGTTATTTTTTAGTGGTTCAATTAATAATTATAGACAAAAGTAAAATATATTTTTAAAAATACAACAAAAAGCAAAAAAAAACATTTTACAAAAACAAAGGGAAGTGAACTAAATCACCTCCCTTCACCTACTGAACCACCAGTAAACAACTAACCGAAGTTGCAAAGTTAAAATATTTTTTGACTCTAAATTTGATTTGCTAAATCACTTGTTAGAATATCGTAAGCGCCATTCAATCCTAAAATTTTATTGATATATGCACTTGTAATAGAGTTCACGTTTTTAGCTTGTTCTGATGCTGTTTTATAAGTTGCTGATATAGCTTTTTTACCTGCTTCACCATAAGCACCTGTATTGTAAACAGAAATAATTCTATCTAAACGAATCGTTCCGTCAGGATCGGTAGCCCATTCTTTTTGTTTTTTACCACCTTTTCCACCGTCGTAGTAAGAATCAATGAATTGACCAAGAAGAATACTTCCAATCAAAATATTTAATTCTGGTTTTAATTGGTCTGCATTCGTTATTTTTCTAACCTTACCATCTTTATAAACAATGCCGTAAGTTGCGAGTAAATCCTCTTCTTCTTTAGATAATCGACCTAGTCTTTTTTCTGCATTCAAAGTTGAGTCAATGTAATTTCTGTTCCACTGCATCAAACCTTGTGTGATATGACCTTGCGGCCCAGCAGTAGCATTACCACCACTTTCTACAGCAATAAAAGCCGCTATTACTTCTTTTGGAACATTCGTTAATTTAGAAACCTTAGTAATAAAAGTTCCATATTTAGTAATGATACCTTGAAGCATTTTTTTAATTGTTGATCTGCTTCCCCAAGACGCAGGAGAAACCAATCCTGCTTGTGGTGCTGCAATATTATATTCTGCCATGGCTTATATTATTAGATTAATTCGTCAACGTTAGTGTTAACAGATTTAATTGTTCTACCAAACTTAGTTTTGAAACCGTCTTCTTTGTTGTAATAATCATAAAGCTTGTAAGCTCCATAAATAACACCTAAACCAGCTAAAGCTATCAAGCTATATTTGACGTACTTGTTCATAGTAATTGTTTTTTTGGCTAAATTACTAAAAAAATTAACTTATAAAACAAACTAATGATTGTTTTTTAGTTTGTCACAAACCTAGTGAATCCTAAATTTCTTTCAACATTAATTGCGTATGCAGTTTTTAGTCCTGTTGTTGGCTTAATGTCGTTGAATAAAATACGCTCTCCAAAAGGTAAACCAAATACAATCTTATTGTATCTTATCTTGTTTTTCCACAAAAATAAAATAGTTTTCAACCGTCCTTTTTTTCGTGCCGTAACCAAAAGAATATAATCATTTTTAGAAATGTTTTTTTTGCAAAATTCCTTAAATCCGGGTATCAAAACGTCTTCATAAATTAAATTATTGGAGTTGTGATGAAGGATAGTTCCATCAAGATCAAAAATCCACGTTTTAGGCAGATCACTTAATTCTTTTAATTGCTTAAAGTCTTGCATTTTAGATATTTAGTATAATAATAACAACCTTGTAAAAAAGCAAAATTAATAGCATCGTAATTTTCAACTACATAGCCTGTTAAACTAAACCACAGACTACTTTGCATCAACATGTTTTTAGCCTTTGAAAAGTCCTCGTGCTTGATAACATACTCAAAAAACTTTTCTTCCAATGAACGATTTTGTATTGTAGGAGTTATGTTGCATATAACAGACTGATAGGATGCACTGGTTCTATACATGAAATTATTAGTATTTATAGAATCGTAATTCCCAAATAAGCTGTAGTACAATTTTGCATAATCATAGCAAGGGTCGCCAAAAATTTCGCTTTTACCAAAAACGCCTCTTGGATCAAATAAACAAATACTACCATCTTTTTTAATAAACATATTTGAACTGGTCGTATCACCATGAATAAACTTAAAGTGTTCGCAGTTAATATCTCTCAAATTTTCAATAAAGTTTACCAAAAACTTAGGGTGAAATGGATTTACGCAAGGAACGTTATTAATTGAAATTTCTTCTAGGTCGTAAAAAGGAATAAGCGCCCTAACACTATTAACGCGGTCAATTGTTTTTTGAAGATAAACTAATTTTAAATCATCGACTACTGGTTTAGAGCGCGAAAGAGAGTGTAGTTTAGCAATTGTTTCAATTATGTTAAACAAATCTTTTTCTCCGAAATCCTTTTTTTCATGTGGATGCAAGCCGTCAATGTATTCCATTGTAAGAGGCGCTTCACAAAATATCTCAGGTATATTCTTAAAGCCCTTTTTTGAAACAAAATAATACCAATCTATTTCTGAATTAATCAAATGTTCATACCCCGGAACAATACAAGTCTTAATCATTGTTTTTTTTCTCCTATTTACTTTTAAGAGATTGAAAAACCTTGAATAATTTTTATCCAATTGATTGTTATATCTTTCAAGAGTACCTAAATCAATTACATTTTTGAAGCTTTTCTTTCTAATTAATTTTGGTTTTTCGTTACTGAGTAAAAAATCACCAACAAAGCTTCTATGTTCAATTTCGTCGATTAGGTCTTTATTCTTAAGCGTGAACAAACCAAAGATACCTCCTGCGCGTAATTTACCTTCTATTGCGTTTGATACATTTACAATTTTGTTATTTTCAAAGGAATACCTACACTCTACCTTAGCCGTTGTGTACACTTGAATTTCTCCTGCATGTGTAATTGGGCTTGATAAAATCAAATCGCTCCAAACAATAGCAATTGGCTCATTGTGTGTTATTATTTTTTTGGCTGTTATAAGTCCTGCATAGCTACCTTTAAATTCTGACTCAATTACAGTGATGTTTTTTGATAAGCCTTCTAACAGAATTGTGTTAATGTATGAAATTAAAACGTCTTTTTTGTAGTCCGTTATAATAATAAATTCGCATTCTGGGTAATTATCCAAAAAATGTTGAAGGATAGTTTTACCCCTGAAAGGAATAAGTAGTTTAGGTTTATTATCCGTCAAATAAGACATTCGAGAACCGCGTCCACCTGCTTGAATAATGATTGTTTTGACGTTCGTGTTATTCATAAAGATTTTAGTTTTTGACCAATCTCTCCGCCGGGATGGTTAGTTTTAAAGTCTTTTAGCTCTAATTTTCTTTTACATGAAATCAGTAATGCTATTGTTTGAAGTACCAATAGAAAATTTAATAAACTTGTTGTTGGAACAATGTCGAATAGCATTTCGTATGAACAAGGGCAATAAATGAATTTTGTATTTGGGTTTGAAATTTCAAGTTCTTTTTCAGCACTTAAAAATATAACTTGTGTGTCAGGTTTTGAGTTTTTTAAGCAGTCTAAGAAATTTAGAAGCTCACTAGTTTTACCAGACTTGCTAATAGCAAAAACAAGGTCGTTTGGTGAAATTACTCCCATATCACCATGTACGGCATCAACTGGATTAATAAATATACAACGAATACCTAAACTAGCGAATGTGCTTGCTGCCATGCTCGCAACGTGTCCGTTTTTACCAACTCCTGTAAAATAAACAACTCCGTTTTTCAACGTCAATTCATTAATAGCATCAACGGCTTCCTTAATTTGACTTGTTGAAGTCGTATGTATGGAATAAATACTATTGTTAACTTCGTTAACTTGTTCTGTCAATAAATGCCTAATAGCTAAGTGGTCTATATTCATTTTAAAATTTTTCTGATGTTGCTAATTTGTTTTCTATAATCGTATCAAAGAAAGTTCCGTGAACTAATTTTCCGTCTTTAAAAAGTAGCTTATGTTGAAATTGGTCTTTTTCGTATTGGTAAACATAGAAACCTTCAAAATGAAAACACATTGATTTTTCTTTGTTTTTGTGGTGAATCAATTCAAGCAGAACATCGTGGTTTAATCCCCAAACTTCGGGAACTATTTCAATATTTGAAAAGTCGTATAAGTTTTTGTTTTGCATCAACGTTAAACCAAAACTAGAATGACCCCAATTTATGCAACTTGGATTATTTAGCAATAAATGAGTATGGTGTGTATAGTTTAAGTCTATTGTGGAAAAGTATAAATCATTTTTAATTGTTAAGCTTTCAATCGTTTTTATTTTTTTTCGAAGCTCACCAAATCCATCTAAATTTTTTACATCAATATAAATGTCGTCTGCGTCAACTATCCAAAAATAAGGAGCTTTGGTGTCAACTGTTGGAGTAAGATTTGCTAGAGCCGGATTAATCCAATTCTTTTCACCGTTAATAATACGATTTAAAACATTTATTTGCCAATCTCCTTCTTCATAACCTTTAAATTTTGGTATAACTCGAATAAAACTATTATCTGCAAACACAATTTCAGTAACACTATTGTCTTCGCTAATTATGGTTAATTCATAGTCAAAAAAAACAGATCGCCAAAAAGAAAGCATGTATTCCATGGAACGAACGCTTTGTCCTCCATTATTATGAAATTTTAGATAAACGGGAATCATGCTTTAATTTTTAGTTTGTGATTTTTTTGTCTTTTTCTTGTTTGATTAAGTCTTGTTGAGAAGGCGTATAATTATACATTATCGCATATAAGAAAGTTTGGGTTTTAACAAGTGTTCTAACATTATCCAACCATCCTTTGTCCTCACCCCAAAACTTATCAGGAAAAGCATAAGAAGTCGCAATAGAGCGTTTAATTGGGTTAATATGAGAAATGTTGTCAAACATTCTTTTATTTATGTCGTCACAGCTCCACTCTTTATTGTTGATTGAGTTATTGAAGTCATAATATTCTTTTTTCCAGAATATCTTACCTCTAAAACCAACACAATCAGGTTTACCCTCAATAGCGGCCAAGATTATAGAAATGTATCTTTCGTGAACTGTATCGTCGTCGTCAATGAAAACAACGTATTCACCGCAAGAACTCTTCAAAAGACTGTTTCTCTTTTTTCCAATAGGAATTTTAGCATCGTCTATTTCGTACAAAATTTCTACATCCTCAAATAAATTGTCTTCTTTGATTTGTTTGTTTAATGAGTTCAAAAGGCTTTTAAATTGTTCTTCTCTCTCGAAAATAGAACAAATCAAAATAGAAAGTTTTTTTTCAGGTATTTTGTTTTGCTGTAAATCTTGCTTTTTTGGATTAGCAAAGCTGTCAATATAGTCTAAAAGTATTCTTGCATGATCGTCTCTTTCACCTTTTTTGGATTCATATAAACTAACTAATTCAGGATTTATTTTAGCTTCATTCTCTTTATAAACATCGTCAATACCTCTTGAATTTTCAGTAGCAGGGTGATAGTGGATAACTTCAACATCGTTCAAGTAAACGAATCTATTAATTGATTTAGAAACTTCATCAAGCCACGTATCAGCATACCAATAGCCAAAATAAGGAGGCGTGAAAAAACCAACTAATTCAACCCATTTTCTATGAACAAAACCATGAACACCAATGCTTCCGTTTTGGTAGCCATCTCTTGTGGCTACATAGGCAATATTATCTGGTATTGCTTTAAACGTTTCTAATACACGAACATCCCAATCTTTTGTTAAAAACTCAACATCGTCACCGCATAGCATAACGTATGTTCCTGTAGATTTTTCAAATGCGTGATTCCACATATCACTGAACAATACCTTTTCTTCAGTAGTACACCATAAAATAGTAATGTTTTCGTGTGTGTTTGATTTTGCATCCCAAAGGTGCTCAATGGTTTTTTGATCATCGTTATCAACATAAAAAACAACTTCTAAGCCACCACTAGATAATAGCGAATCAGAGGTAGTTGCTTGTAAAGATTGTAAAACACGAGATATATTTTCGGTTCTGTTTTTAGTTGGAATAAGGATGCTAATAAGTGCTTTATTTTCCATTTTTTTTTAGTTTTTTCGGTTTTATAAAATGTTATTAGTGGTTTATAATAGTTTTTATCAAATATAGTTGTTTTTAAAATACGCAATAAAAAAATTTTTTTTTATATTAAAACTGCATTCATAACCTCTAAACATAGTTCGTGTGGAATAATACTTCGGTCGTAACTCCCCTTTTTTCCTTGAGTTCCTGTTCGTGAACCTCTCGGCGCTCGTTCATGGTGACAATCAGGATTTCCATTTTTACAAGCAGGTCTTGGAGTCCAATTTTCATTATTAGTCCAAATATCAGTCGGCTTGGCTCTATTATCACCGTAAGCGCAGTACCAAACTGTATGCCGTTTAAACCTTTGCATAAATGGCATTTTTCGCAACATACCTCTAGGGTTTTCGATATAAAATAAGAAGTTTGGATTTAGCTTTAACCATTCATCAATCATTGATATAAAATGTTGGTTTACTCGGTCGCATTTAATGGCATATTCTGATAATGGCTCAATTCCTTTTCTATGAACACTTATTGCTGCCATTGAATACGTTGCACAGTCAGGAGAAAACCACCCCCAATCAGGTATAAATGGTACATCTTTGATAGTCATAAATTCAACATCACCAACATAATCAATGTTTTCAAATGGTTTCCAATCAATACTAAAAACTTTCATTCCTAAACTTTCGGCAACTTTTCCAATGGATCTACTACCAGCGAAAAATTCTACCCCACTCTTTGTTTTTTTCATAATTTTAATAAGTATAATAAATAGTCTTAATCTCTGGAAAATCTACTCTTGAAGTACAATTCTCTCGAAGATAGCATTTTTGACATTTTTCATAAGAAGGTTTCGCAACAAATCCTTTTTTTAATTCTTGTTCAAAGAATTGTATTGCTAAAAACATTTGCTTTTCAAGTTTTGGATAGGCTTCATTATCCACCTCAATTTTGAAAATCTTATATTCATTTTCCTTTTTGCTACTGAAAACAAAGAAATAAAAATCAATTTCTTCACCAAACATTTTAAGCCAAAGAAATTTATAGGTAATTGCCTGAATAAGAATTTTATCTTTTGTTTCCAATGAATCCTCAGACCAACCTGTTTCGCTCCATTTATCATTCAATAAAGCAGAATACTTTAAGTCGATAATTGCTTTTTTATTTGTTTCTTGATGTAGTGCGAGAATATCCAAAATACCACCCAAATCCATACCTGAAACACCATTCAAACCTTCGTATTTCAGCTTTGTTCCGGTTTCAATTATTGAAAAACCATAATGCTTCATTACTTTGTTGAAGTTTTCTTTCTGTGTATGAACTTTGGCATAGTCAGCTAAATACTCTCCGCTTTTTTTTGCCTTGGCTTGTGGAATAGAACCGTCTCTTGGTATTTGCCCGGTACAAATAAACTCAAAGTAATTACCTAAGTCCATTGGGTCTGTAGAAGGGAACTGAATTAAATCAACCCATTTAGCTTTTAAAACTAAACCGCACTCCAAACCATTTCTATAATCGTGTAGTGACTTGGCTAACGACTGAGACATTGTTATGTTAGGCATGCTAATCTTGTTTTAATGAATAAAAATGCTCTGGCTTACCATACAAGCCAGTAATCATTTTGTCTGATTTAAACAATGCGTTTTTAGAGCAAAGATTTGTTATTGCACGTCTAATTGACGTTAATGGAACCGATTTATTTGGGAAAAGCCCCCAAACTTGTGATGCTGTTAACGCTCGGTTTTCAGACTTAAAGATGCACTCAATTATAACTTCTTGATTTGCATTTTTATCAATAGCATCCAATAGCTGTTGATTTCTTAGGTTATTCGTGTTGTAGTAGTCTTGCATGGTGGTTCATTTTAAAGGTTAACAATTATATTTTTGGTTTTTTAAAAAACTTTTTTTTGGATTTAATAATCAATAATTTTACATACATTTCTTCTTTGGAAGGGTTGCTTTTTTCTTTCAAGTCGTTTAAGTAGGATAGTGAAATGAAAATATTGTTTTTCTCCAAATTTTTCTGAACGTCTTTAAATACATCAATTGTAGAAACGCTTTTATTCACGTTTGATGGATAAGTCACAGCAAAGTCTATTAATTGATAGTTCAATGGTTTGAATGAGTGTTTTTCTTTTAATGCAAGAATTATTTCTGCTTCGTTATTTATTTCTTCTTTGCTTATACTACACTCAGTCTTGGTGCTAAAATGCGTATTTATTTTTTGGTATATTAACTCAACCTCCAGACAAGCATTATCAAGTTCTTGACGAATTTTATTGAACTGATATTCTTTGCTTTTAAGATCATTTTTAATCTCTTTAATGTCTGACTTATGTGACATAGACTTGACATATAAATAAGCAATAACAATTAATATTACTACAAAAGCTATGTCGTGTAGAAGAATTATATTTTCTCTCATTTTGTAAAGTGATTTTTTAGTGATTGTACCTTATTGTCTAATTCGTTAAAAAGAATATTAACATCTTCGTCGGTATAAGAATAGTGTTCTTTATTCGATATTTTAGAAAGCTTACTGAAACTAACATCTACATTAAGTAGTCTATTTGCTTTTATACGTAAAAATCTTTCTCTTTTTTCCTTGTTTTTATCCTTTTTATTCTTCATAAAAAATAGCAAATTTGAAATAATGCGAACAAACCTACAAAAAAAAATCTTTTTTTTGATTTAAAACTAAATATTTTTTACTAACAATTTAAAATTAATCTATTTTAACTGATTTAACAAGTCCGCCTTTATAGAAAGAATACTCTATTTCAGGCAACAAATAATGTGTTCTTAGTGTAGAAGCGCCGTGACCAATTTTTTCAGAAACTTTTCTTAGTAAGCCGTTAAAAATTTTAGGTCTCAACTTAGCGTCAGAAACTTTTCCAATCTTACTTAGTTCTAAAACCATCATTCTATTTGCATTGTAACCACGAATATCTTTACTCTTTACGCCGTAATTGGATAAATAACGATTAACACGATCTGGCTTTATTCTAAAACCTTCTTTTGTTGTGAAAATAAATAGGTTGTTTCGCTTTTTGAGTTGTTTTAAAATTGTACTAGAAATTTCATCTGAAAAGCTTTTTTCGTGCCTCACTCCGCTTTTGCCAACATAATTAAGTTGAATCGTATTTCCTTCAATTTTAATGTGTTTGTTCTTGAATTGCGTTACTCCAAAGTGACCATTCGTGGCGCTTTCTTCATTACCAACTCGCTCGTGCGTAATTATCATTATTCGAATAACCAAAGCAGTCAATTGTTCTTTTTCGTCGCAGGAAAATAAGTCTGCTCTAATTTTTCTTTTTAAAGCGGACATTTTATTTCTTAAGTTGTAAATAGCTTCTTCTTTTTTTCCCCATCGGTTTATTAAATCGCTTTGTATCATTTTATTAGTTTTAAAACAAAAGTAGTATTTTTGTCAAAAAAAATTACATGAATAACATCACTATTGAATCGACCGACCAATTAGTTTATGGCAATATCTCCAGAGAATACTTACCATTTTTAAAAACTGAAAACGAATTTACTGAGCTTAAAAAACATTTTATTGATTATCAGTTCCCGGACGTAGAAGAAACATCTATGGAAATAAACAAAATAATCGACAGCCAAAAACGAGCAATCGAAAACCCAAGTTGGGAAAATTACAAGAAATTCATAATGGCTTGTGACACCAACTTTAATCAGTATTTTGCAAAAGAATTAGCAAGGCTTGGCTTTGAAATGCCTTTAGATAAAGTTGTAGAAATTCAAAATGATTTAGGCGCTTTGATTGTACAGCTAAAAATGCACTACCAAAGACCAAGACCGTTTTTGTTTTCATACTATACGCAACAAGACCTTAAACCATTTTCATCCGCAACGGCTCAAACACCATCTTATCCTTCTGGACATAGCACGCATGCGTATTTCACCGCACACTTTTTAGGCTTTTTATTTCCGATAGCAAAAGACGATCTACTAAAAATAGCACAAAGAATTAGTCAATCGAGAGAAGTGATGGGTTTACACTATAATTCAGACTTAGAGTTTGGTAAAATGATTGGAACGGCATTAACGAAACACCCAAAGATTATTCAAAAATATTTTGTGATTCCGGAAAACGTTGTTGAAGAGAATAACGAACAACCAAAATGAAACAATAATCCTGCTATTTAGAAGGTTTAATAACTACAAAAACACCTCCATAACTTTTAGAGTCTTTGGATTTGTCAATTTTTCCTGAACTTAAAGGATAGCTTGTTTGTGAAACTGAATTGCTAACATTCCCTCCTACACCAACAGCTTTGTTTTTTTCTATCTCCACAATAATATCGCAATGTGAAGCATAAGCAGATTGTGTGTCGTAAGTTACGCCAGCTTGGCGTGGATAGCATACTAAATCACCAACTTCAACTTTTGTTTCGTTTGGTTTATAGCCCTTAAAACCACTAAGGTTTTGTTTTTTGTTTTTAATTGAATCTCTGATATAAACAGAATGACTCGCATTGAATTTGAAATCATCAAAACCAGATTCCCGCATAACATAACTAATGAATGCAGCCGACCATGGTGTATTAATGTACCAACTATCGTTGTTGTTGATTTTAGCTCCTTTTTTCCAATAATCGCGAAGTCGTTGAATAGTATCTGAGTTACCTTCTTTTATTGATCCTTTGCCCCAGCTATCAAATTCGAGTTTAGCTAATTTAGCAGCGTTCTGGATTTTATTTTTACTATTTCCTCGCCTCAGTGTATAGAATGTTAATCCTACCACTAAAACGATTGCTACAACTGACACACCAATTACTATATATTTTGTATTTTGACGCATTTTGAAAGAATAATAATTGAGGTTTAGTATTATTGGAAAACATAATGTTAATACGTGTCTGTGTAACGCGGCAAAGTTATTGTAATTCCTTTGTTGTTGATTCTCATATAGCTGTAAACGGCAATTAAGCCAAATACTACTCCTGCTGTGATTAAAACTTTATTATTCATTTTTTTTAATTTAAAAAGTAAATACTTGAAAGACCCAAAGTTAAGCCAATAAGCGCCCAAAAACTATTTTTTTGATATATTTTTTTTTTGTTTTCTACAACAATGTTATCCATGCTCTGAACTGTTAAATACTTATTTGAGTTTTTAACCTGAACAATAGGAACGGCTTTTTTCCACCATTTAGTTTTTTGACTACCTATTGTTACACTCATGTCATTAGGAATAATCAAAGTGTCAATTTTAATTCCATCTAACAAAACTAAACCTCCGATTTCATATAGCGAATCTTTCTTATGGAAGCGCTTAGGAACATTAATAGTGCCTTTCGGATATATTGTATCACTTTTGTAAATAGTGTCTCTGTAGCTTACAAAAATTGTGTCAAAAACAAACTTAGTTTCAATCTTTACTTTAGATTTTATTGATTTCCATTTTTCACCATCTAATCGAGCTTCTTTAAGTGCCGTTTTTAGATCAACAATGTTTTGATTTTGAATTGCAACAACTTCATTTTTTTCATTCAGGAAAGTTTTGTATTCTCCTTTTTGTCGCTCGAGTTTAGTTATTTCTTTCTGAGCTTTAGAAAGTTGTAACGACTGATTCCAATAACACAAAACCGTCAAGAGTAAAAGGATAGCCGTTACAACTAAAACACGTACATAGATTTTGTTTCTCATGGTTCTGTTTGTATTATTTGGTAATTTCTTTAATCCACTGATCTACTTTGTATGAAGGGCACGCTTTGTTTGAAAACTCATAGTGTCCGTGGTGAGTAGCAGCAGGAAGTTTGTCTTTAAACGCTTTGTAAATCAATTCTTGCGTTAGTCTTTGTTCTGGTGTTCGGTTGTCAAAAGATTTGATGTTTTTATCAATTCCACCAATATATGAAATATTAATAGAATCATAATTATGACCTGCTACTCCATTTGAAGGTAGGTTAAAGTCAACGGCATAAGTCCATTCCCCTTGTGGATTGATTATAATATGATAACCGGGTCTTGACCAACCTTTTGACTTTAAATGAAAATCAATTATTTGTTTTGTTGTTGCCGTTTGGTGCGAAGCTGTACAGTGCCAGATTATCTTTCTAATTTTTCTTTTGAAATCAAATCCATTAATCAATTTCACTAACTCCAAAGCTGAGGGAGAAGTTGGATACTTACCGTCAATTTTCGGGAACTTAGAAAAGTCAATAACATCTTCATCTTCGAAATCTTCATCTTTACCACCTGTTGTTGCCGGGTTAATCATTACGATTTTACTCGATAACTTATCCCAAGTTCTTGATCCAACAATACCATCGTCCAATAAACCATTTGCTCGTTGAAAAGCAATAACAGCCTTTTGAGTTACTTCACCAAAATTTTCAGTGATAGTAGGGTGAGTAAAAAAGCCTTTTTCTTTTAAAAGCTTTTGAAGTTCGGAAACATTTTTCCCTTTACTGCCTAATTTTAAAATCATTTTTGTGAGTTTACTAAAACCTTAAAGTTAATTATTGCCGTTAAGCCAAAAGTAATGATACCAACTATTACAAATATGGTATCAAGCTTTTCCTTGGTTGTTTTTTCTTTGAATTTTCTTTCTTGAACTATCATTTTACTGTTTTTTTGATTAAAAAATAAGCTCCTACTGACAAAGATACAACAAACGCACTAAACACCAATATCTTAACTAAATTATTGTTTGTTCCGTTTGATGGTTTAGCTTTTAATTTGGTTAAAATATTTTTCCACAATGCAAAATTCTTATTGATTTCAGATAAGCTTTTTGTTCCACCATTAACTGAAATTCTAGCAAGCCTTAAATCACCATCCCTAACAATATCAAAGGTTGATCTGCTTGTGCCATTTTTAGCATATTTACCGCCACGCTTTTTATTCATAAAGGTAGTGGCAATGTTAAACGAGTTTATTGGAACTAAGGCTAAATTAGCATTATTGATTAGGTTTATACCTAGCTTATCTCCGTAGTATTTATAATTGCTTTTACCAGTTAATTGAATAAGCCCACGACCGAAATAAGGTAATCCATTTTTATCAGTTCCTAAATTATAATAATTCGCTTTTCCGTTTGTGCTTCGGTAATAATCAAGCGCCCTTTGGCAAGGTTTACCAACATACGCTTTTCCTGTACTATTGCATAAATAGTCTGCCTCCCATCTTTGAAGCGAATAATCGCTTTCGGATTTAGCAGTAGCAAGCAAGTAAGCCAAATCAGAAATAGAATTAATTCCATCAGATTTTTGAGCGTAACGAAGCACCTGCTTAAGACTATCAGTGAATTGAGTAGATGCACCGCTTTTTTTGTACAACTCAACTGCTTTATTTATATCAAAGTCTAATCCCATTTTCGTAAAATATAAATTAGTCCGGCAATAATACCTGATACAATTAGTGTAGGGTAAAGATTAAGTTTATTGTTTTTTGTAGGGTTGCTAAAGTTAGAATACTTATTTTCTAACACAATCCTTTTTTTAAGTTCTTCTTTTTCAATTTCATAGTTTTCAAGTTCTTTGTTACCCTCTAGTTCATTTTGAAGTTTTGAAATCATTATTGGATAAATCACAAATTTAATTGAAGTGTTTGCCTTGGCTATAAATTGTAATCCAACATTTCCGTCAATCATATAATCATCGAAAAACTCAAGTGTAGAAGAAATATTTTGATATGGATCAATAGTTGGAACAAATGGGAATTTTGTAACGTTACCATTAACATCTTTTTCAGTTCGTGTAAATGCTTCCAATAATTGATTTACATTACTGCTGTATATTTGAGTTTTACCAACAACGAAAGGCTCTGCTGTACTTTGTTGTAATATTTGAGAATAAGTTACTCCGGGAATAGAAGACGTTGGCTGAACCTCTCTTTTTGTATTGAAATTGTCAAAAAAACTAGGGATTACTACCGTCCATTCTCCAATTCCACCAATAGGTAAAGCAGTATCTTTAAAAAGTTTCAATATTATATTCGGCGGATGTGAACTAGTTAGTAATTCCCAAGCATCTACACCATTCCACACGATTAAATCTAAAGCAGTTGCGCCGTTTATTTTGAAGGATTTTTTTCCATTGATTTCAGCTAAAAACACTAGGTTATTTATGAAAGTATTTCCTACATACCATAAGATACCATCTAATAAAGTATTGTTGAGTTCTTGTAGTTGAGCGTTTGCATCAAATATTGTAACTAATTTGTCCTGTGGTGAATTATTTGAAACATTTATAATATAAGGGTTACTCAAATCCTTTTTTGAAGGATTAAGACCATTAATTTCATCTGATGTATCAAAATAATTCATTCATTTTTTAATTAGCAAACTTTTTGTTTTGGGAGCGAGAATTGTATGTCTCTGCACAAAACTTAATCATTTTGGCAAGTTCTTTTTTCTGGTTTTCATCTTTAAGAGCAAGAAGGTTTTCTTCGTTTTCTTTAATTGATTGCAAAACATCTTCATCAGACATATTTTCAACATCCTTTTTAAAACTTAAATACAATCCGTCAGAATCCTTTTCTGTTTGTTTTTTTAGGTATAATTTAAGCAAATCATCGTATTCAGTTTGCTGAATAGACAACTGCTTTCTTCGCCAAAGGTGATATATAATCCCAATAGCGCCTAATACTACAAAAGGGTTCTGTAAATACATATTATTCTGCTTTTGTTGACGAGTCTGTTTTCTTTTTTCTTGCTGAATAAATGCTATTTGGCTTCAAAACACTTTCCAATCTGGAAACTTCTTCGCGCAACTCAACATTTTCACTAATTAGTAAATCAACTTTGTTTTCAAGTTTTTGAATTTGAATCTTTAAATCTTGAATTATAGTCATATACAAAGTACTTAACTTGTTGTCAGCACTTTCGTCCTTTCTAGCCTTAATATCAATCTTTTTTTTCCAGATTACCCAGATTTCTTTTACACCGAAAGCCCCTATTAAAGCCACCAATAAAGTTATAATCGTCTCGTTACTCATATTTTTAAATGTTTTTAATTTCTAATACTAAAGAATCAATCAATGCTTTATTCAACTCATCGTAAGGCACTTTAAAATAATCATTTGGATTACCATTTACCCAATCAGAAAAATCATTATTGTAAATAGCAATTCTAATATAATCTTGTTGTGAATTATTTTCTAATGGCTTTTTTGAATATATATCATTAATAACCGCATTTAAAGATAATAACTCATCAGAATTAACAATCTTAGAATCTGTATCAGTTATCAATTGAGTCTGACCATAGCCAAAAATCAATAGTGTGTTGTAGTTTTCCATATTATGCGTAAATTACTTCCGTTGTTTCTATATTAGCTACCCATTGAATGTTAGTAGCACCTGCTCCTTGAATTTGTATTCTTAAGCCTCCATTACTAGTATCTGCCGCAAGTGTTGGAGTTCCCCAAGCTGGCGTATTTTGAACTAATGTAACATTACCTATTAACAAAGTTGTTGCCGCAGCATTAGCACCTCTTACAAGTAATCCATCAATATCCCAAGCAGATACATTTGTTGACCCCGATTGTTTTGCTATAATTGTTCCTTTAAATCTATAACCACTATTGTTGCTAAGAGTAATTTGATTTGTTGTGGACGCTCCAGTTCCCTCTATTGTAAATGTAGTTAATGTTGCATCAGTAGTTCTTTGTCTAAATATAAATGTAGATTTTTGAGCATCTCCAGTAGTTGCATTTGCAAAAACATTTCTATTTCTAACGCTATTTGCATTTCCACCAACACCAAATACAACTGAGCCATAAGAATTTGCAACTGAACTTGTACCTCCTGCAAGTGAATAACTACCACTTGCAACATTACCATTACCTCCAACAACTGAAGAACCTTCTCCACTTGCGGTGTTGCTTATACCCCCTAAATTACAAGCATAACTAGTTGATGAAGAATTACCAAATCCACCTAATGTTGAAGCTGCATAAGCTGTTGCAGTACAAGAAGACCCACCAGCTACTGTTGTTCTTGAAGCACTTGCAACATTACTAGTTCCATCTCCTACAGTTGAATAGTCTGATGATGCAGTATTTGACAAACCTCCACCTACTCTTGATTGTGTACCCGATGCTGTGTTATCTTGACCGCCACCAATTGAAGCATCAGTATTTTGTGCTCTATTTCTATAACCTCCCGATATAACACTATTATTTCCACTTGCTACATCTGAATTTGACAATCTTGACAATTGTAAATCAACTGCACCTGTACCTCTTTTATTTCCACCCGAAACTAAACCATCAGGAATGTCTGCTATGATAGCACCATTACCTTTTGGAATGATTGCAAAATCTGCATTTGTTTCACTACTTACTGCGGTTAAAGAATCAACGGGGGTAGTTGCGTTAGGAGATGAAGTATTTTGAGCCTCTGCGAAATAAGTTAATCCGCTTTGTGTAAAAATTTCCAAAATAGTGCCACTACTATTTTTATAATGTACTAACTTATCTGCCTTATCATAAAAATAAGTTGAGTTAGATACACTACTCCAATCTGCCGAAGTATCAGTAACTACTGAATAGTTAATTGCTCCTGCCATTGTTGTGGTTACTGATGTTACTGCCATTAGTTCTTAGATTTAATCATTGTTACAAAAGCATCCCAAGTAGCTTTATCTGAATCTGATAAGTCAGAATAAATTATTATTATTTGTTTTTCTGGCATAATTCCAGTACCATATTGTGCTAATGCTCTTACTTCATCTGATGTTGTTTCTTGAACAACTATTTGTTGTAAATTTTCCATAATTTATTATATTAATATATTTCCTTGATTATCTTGTGTATTAATTACTGTTTGTGTAACATTTGCATTTACGGGTGTAGTACTTCCTGCATAAATATTACCAGCATATTTTAAAGTTAAAGCAACTGTTCCATTAATACAGTTAGCTGTTCCTGCTGTTGTTCTTAAAGTACAATTAACAATAGAATATCCTGACTGTCTTACAATTACAGCATGTCCTGATGCAGAATTAAATCCAGACCAAAATGTGCAATTAGATGCAAAAAGAGGTGTACCTGATGCAACATTAACATTTAATGCAGCCGAAACTGAAGAATACGCTGTACAATTTATTGCATTGTTTGAACCATCTCCACCATTTGTAAATTGCATACCATAATTTGCATAACTCACACCATTACAATTTTGAAGTGAACCATTATTGACACCAAAACCAATATTGGCAGATGATATTCCAATACAACCTTCAATACTATTTCCGTATGTATTTGTTAAAAATCCTATATTTGCTGTTGAATACCCAACACATTTAGTACTAACAGCATTTAAGTAATCTTGAAAACCAACAGATGTAGTAGAATATCCTACACAATTTATAGCAGTTGCTTGATTAAAGAAACCATAACAAAAATTATCTCCGCCAAACACATTTCCTACTGAATTTTCTACAAGTCCACCAATATTATAAATACCATTACCTGCAGAATTAGCTATACCTACACAATTAAAACATCTTCCCCCAGCAAGATAAATTGCAGACCCATAACCATTACTGTTAGTAACTGCTTTTGAATTTGTTAATGTACCTAATGCAATATAAATTGCTGTTTTACCATTAGCAGCTGAATCAGTATAAACATTTGCTCCGTTTAATTCTACATTAGCATTATTAAGTATTACAACATTAGAATTTGAACCATAGAAAGTTGAGCTAATAACATTTATTTTAGAAGCTCCTGTTAAAATTAATGTTGAATTATTTGAAAAACTAGACGTAGCTCCTCCTATTCTTTTTAAAGTTATTCCGATAATATCACAAATAACAGCTACTCCATTATCAATTAAACAAGAATTTGTTCCACTATTATTTAATGTGTAGGTATGTCCATTGCCATTAATGTTTACTCCATTTTTTAAATTGACTGTAACAGTACTTGTTTCTGTAACATCAGCAAACATTTCAATAGTTTGCCCTGCGTTTGCAGATGCCATTGCTAATGTTAATGTAGCATAAAAAGTATATACTCCACTTGAATTTGAAATTCCCCATACTCCTACCGAAGATACTGCGGTTAATGTTCCAGCACTTAAAGTTAATCCCGTTCCTATTGTTATTTCTTCAACTGCTCCATTACTTGCGGTTGTTCTTCCTAACAATCGGCTTGTTGCCATTGTAAGACCCGAACTCGTTATTGCTCCTGTACTTACTTTTCCATTAAATGTACCCCAATCCGTTGATGATAATTTACCCGTATTGGTTGCTGATGCAACGGGCAAATTAAATGTATGAATATCAACTGAACTACTAATACCGAAATCAGTTCCGCTTGTTCCCGTTTGAAAATACTGAACTTGGTCGGTTAATCCGTTTAATGCAGTTAATCCAAATGAAAATGTGGTTGTAACTTGAGATATTGTAGTACCTTGCGTGTAGAATGTTATCGTTCTACCACCCGTAGTAACATAAAATCTAATAGCAAGTCTATCAGTTGCTAATAAACTTGTTTGCGGTACACCTAATTGACTATAATAAACGTCAACACCATTTGCTTTTGTAATAAATTCGGGATTTGCTGAATTATCTGCTATTGAAGTAAATGTAGTACCATTCCATTTTAATAATTCAACATAAAAAGATGGATTACCCGTTCCATTATTTGAATCAAAATATGTTCCAAATACCCAATTTCCTGCGGGTATTTCAAGTAAATTTGGGTCTAACGCATCAGTAATAAATTGCGTTAATAGTCCATCAACTCCAATAGTTTGAAAAGTTACTTGACTTCCGATTACCGCAGTCTTACTCATTTCGTAGTATGTACTACCTCCGAAAGTTCCTTGATTCGTTCCTCCGTTAAAATAATATACTACCGAAGATCCACCTCCCGTTGAATGAGGAAAATCGGCTAAAGTACCATCCCCTCTAATATATTGAGATGCAACACCATTAGCTGTTACATCTAAAGAGCCACTTTGAGTAATTGGAGAATTTGCAACACTAAAAGCAGTAGGCATTGTTAACCCTACGCTTGTATAAATACTTCCAACATTACCACTTGCATCTTTGAAATAAACTAATTCCGTTTCTTTATCAAAAAAATATGTTTCATTATCTACATCTCCCCAATCCGCAGATGTATCAGTTGTTGCAGTATATTGTATTCCTGCACTTGCAGTATATCCTAAATCTAAAATTATATAAGCCATATTTATCCAATTAAAATGTTTCCGTATAAATCGGGAGTAATTGTTTGAGAATTAGTCAAATTACTTGTATCAATCATTATAGAAGTACCAATTCCGACATTTGAAGATAAAAATGCAGTATTAGAAGATGAGCCTTGAATACAATAACCATCAGTTGATTCCATAGTTATTGTGTTATTAGCAATAATGCTATTATCTGAATCAATTAAAATTCCAATTGCACTTGACCCACTAAAACCATTATAAATCGTGCAATTAGAAATAATAGTTTCGCCTAATAGATATATTGTATAAGCAGGAGTTGGTACTACCCCCGTTGTTGTTTCAAAATGACAATTAGAAATAACGCTATTGTCAACATATAAGGCAGGAGTATTGGATGCTATAACCGAAGTATTGGATGCTCTACAAGGATTTGTTTCACTAACATCAGTAATTATTGATAATGCTTGTCCTCCACCATAAATTGTGCAATTATTAACAATTGATTCAGATGTTGCGTAAACACCTATTGTAATTGCATAAACACTACAATTATTTAATTGTGAGCCATTTATATTAGCACCATTAGTACCTCTAATAGTGCAATTATCATAACTGCCTCCATTAGTAGTGGTTGCATATACATCTTCAACCGATGGATTCCAAACAATGCAATTTTGTAATATACCACCAGAAATAATTGTTTCGGAATAGAAAATAGAATTTTGAAAATTAACATTACTTGAATCTATCGCATATCCTAATGTTTGATTACCGCCAAGCCATATACCTCCATATACTCTTTGAACCGATTTTCCATCAGTTGTCATTATTGCGGTTTCGCTTGATATAACAAATGAATTATCAAATGTTAACTCAAAATCATAACCATTCAAAAATCTAAATACAAGACCATCTGTATCGTCTGTTTGAACTCCTTTATTTCTATATAATGCGCCATTTATAAACTTTACCCTAACATTATCTAATGGACTTTCAAACATATTAGTGCCATCTGCAACATCTAAAGTATATGAATATCCATTCAAATCAAATGTTACTAAATCTTTTAATACTAAAGAAACCGAAGTTGATTCAACTATGTTAGCAAAAAAAGTAATGGTTTGTCCTGCGGTTACATCTGATATAGCATCAGAAACACTATTGTAAAATGTGTACCATCCAGTACCATCTTCAATTCCAACAACATCGGTAGATAATCCTATTTCAACTTCTTCTCCACTTATACTATCAGCAATAGAAATTCCTTTAGCCTCTAATAAAGTTTTAAATTCTAAATCTTGTAATAGTTTTTGATAAAATACACCAACACCCGTACCTATGTTAGATGCGGTTGTTACTGCATTTGAGCTTCCTCCCGGGCTACCACCAAATTGTGCGAAAAATTTACTGTCTCCACTCATATCTCTAAAATTACTGGGTGATTAATTCAAAAATACCAGTACTTACGGGTTCTATTGTAATTGGGGGTAGCACATTTCCTGCTGAAGATGTAATTGAAACGGATTGACCTTTACTTAGAGTAATTCCTGAACCAACTTCTGTAATGTAAATACTAATTTCTTCGGTATCTTCAATACTTCTATTTAAGACTGATATACTATTTTTGTTGATAAGCTCAACGCTTTCGTCAACAAATTCTCTCATTAAAAGTTGCTCTAATATATACGGCATTTTTTCAAATTTTAAAGGTCTTCACCAAATAAGTACTCAAATGTAATTTGACCCTTGTTGGTATTACCATCAAAAACGGTCATAATTACTTTTTCAAGTTCGTTGTTGGAGTAGATGTACACGGAAATATTATTCCATTCTGCTTTTTTTTCACGCAAAAGCCTTTTTAGACTATTACGAATAAAAGGAGTTGCCATCAATTCTCTTCCCAACAAGTCGAACTTAACATTTAGGATCTCATTAAAAGTTACTCTCTTAAGAGGTTTCCAATTCACAAGAACGTCATAAACAGGGTCGCAATTTTCATTTTCAGCCCTGATAGCTAACTGACAATCTTTGTTTTCAACTTTGTTTTCTTTTGCATATCGCTCGATAGCGTTACGCATGATTTTTACGGTTTGTTCTACTAGCATAAAATATATTTTAAGCTACAAAATTAACCTAAAATGTATTTAAATGAATAACTTAAATCCAAAGGAACTCTAAAAAATAAAATTCCGCTTTTAACAACAAGGTTTCCATCTAATGTCAATAATGAATTTTTACCGCCTAACAATAGATCAATACCAGTAGAAACCCAATTAATATCTTTCAATAAAATATCAATATCGAACGTGATATATGACTTTCCGTTTCTTTCAAGTGTTTGATTAATATTTGAATTGGAGATTACACCTACTTTATTGGAACGATTCAATAAAATGTCAAAGTTATATGATGCCAAAACAAACTGTAATTTACTTGGATTATCAATTTCAACTGTTGCTCTAAGTTTAAGAATCTCTTTTGTTTTAGAGATAGTTTGAACACTTTTAACACTATAAGTGAAATTGTATAAAATTTCAGATTGGTTTTTATAGTATCTTACAGTAGCTATTGCCCCTGCTGTAGCAGCAAGAGCAATACCTCCAAAAATCAAATATTTTTTTAACATCTTATTTATTTTAGTTGTTAATAAATTATTTTGTGTAGTATTTTCTGTACGCCAAGAAACCTAGTGTAAGAACAGCAAGCCCAATACCAGTCCACAACATGTAGTTTGGTTTTTCTGAACCCTCGTTTGTGTCAGATCCAACTGTAGGTGTAACCATAGTTGAAGTTGATTCATCAACAGCATCAACAGCATCAGTAACCGGACTTTCTGGTAATGCACCAGCATTTAGATTTTTAGTTTCACCTTGTGTTTGACTAGCAATATAAGCGTCTTTAGCACCCTTACTTGCAAATTTCATACTAGCTAATTTTTTAAATAACCCAGTTGGTGCTTTTGGTAATTTAACATTACCTATTTCACCTAAACCCGGTTGTGCTTGTTGAGATAGATTTTGATTAACTGCTTGTGAGTCCGCTAAAGATTCTTGTTCTAATTGTTTTTTTCTAGCTTCTTCCCATAATCTTTTAGCTCTAGCTCCAGCATTTAATTTATTCGCTTTTTTAGCAGAAATCAAATCTTTTTTAAGCCTATCAACTTCGTTGTTTTTTCTCTTTTGGATTTCCAATAAAATTGTAGCCCTAGACTTTACTTTAGCCACTCCCGGTAAAGCACCAGAATTACGCAAATCTTGTTCGATTTGAGCCATTCTTGCTTCTTCCGCGTTAGTAAGTTCTTTTAGTCGCTTACCTGCTTTTATAGCAGCAACACCTGCACCAATAAACCCATCAAACTCATTTTCGTCTGAACCACTGAACTCTAAAAAAGTATTTTCTCCTTCAAAGTTGTAAAATTTTTCGTTTTTCATTTTTGTATATGTTAAGTTTACTTTTTAGCAAATTTTTTGTAAGCAATAAAACCTATTGCTAGGACTGCAATTCCAACACCTCCCCAGATAGCATAAGGTTTCCAATTGAAAGCACCATCAACTGTATCTGTATCTGCTCCTTTAGTTGAAACACCACTAGTATCTTCTCCTCCACTAGTTGAACTAGTTGAAGTACTTCCTGTTGCTCCATCGCCTCCACCTGCACCAATTCCAGCTTTATCTCGAAATTCTTGCACTCTGTCTTTTACTTTTTCGATAGCATCCATGATACCGCCACCACCAACTTTTTCTTTAGCTTGTTGACGCGCATCTTTACGAGAAACACCTTGAGCCATCAATTCTTTTTTAATTGCTCGTTTTTCTTTGGCTTTTTTACCAATAAACTCATCAAATTCGCCCTCGTCTTCTGTACCAGAGAAACCAAGGTAATTTGATGTTTGTTCGTCAGTATCGTTGTCCCCATCGAAACCCACATAACCTGAACCTGCACTACCGCAACCACAAGCATTACTAAATTGTTCTTTTACTGAAATCATTTTTTTTTAATTTAAACGTTACTACTATTTATTCTTGACCTTTTTTCCATGCTCTTGACACTAGCCAAACTGTTCCAAATAATACAGCAATTCCTACTGCAATATTAATCAAATTAGTTTTATTATTTTCCATTTGTTTGATTTTTAACTAAATAAATGTTCTTATTTCGCTTTTAACATTAAGTAAGCAGCTCCAAGTATCACAGAACCAATGATTAAAGGTTTAAAAAATGCGTGTGAAGTTGGTGTACTTTTTGGTTTTGTATAAATAGGAATTTCTTGTTCTTTTGTTGCTTGTTCGTCGCTTGTTTCATCACCACCACCGCCACCACCGACAAATCGAGGGGTAGGGGATGTTGCGTTATTCAAAGCACCGCCAAGTAAACCGCTTCCAATCAAAATACCCTCAGTGAATGTAGGAGTAGAAGAAGAAGTTGTAGTTGTTCCTGTTGATGTTGGAGTCGGTGTTGGAGTCGGTGTTGGAGTCGGTGTTGTGCTTCCTGTTACCACACCATTTCCATATTTACCCTCTGTTTGGGAACTAATAGTTGAACCTGATGAAGGGCTTGCAACAATAACATTTCCAACAGGTAAAACAGGCGTGCTAATAATAGGCGTTGGATTTCCACCGGTAGTTACAATTCCTGTTGCCATTCCTGCATTTAAAGCTGAAGCAGGAGGGGTTGGAGGGGTTGGTGATGGAGGAACAATTATATTTAAACCATCTGTTTTAAGTTTACCGTCTACGCTAATAGCGTTATTGTACCTTTGTCTTTTGATGCTTATAAATTCATCAAACTCACCGTCAAAATCTAATTTCCTTCTCATTTTGTTACTTTTTTCTTGTTATAAAATATGCACCTATACCTAGTAAAAGAGCAATAGGAACACCAATCATTAAAATTTTTCTAATGTTTCTTGTATCTGATTGCGATTCTGTTTTTTCAAACAATTCAATAGAAGCTTTCTTTTCTTCTGCTGTAAGGTCAGGATTATTCAAGATTGCTTTTTTAGGATCTCCCTCAGCTTGAAGTCTTTTTTCTGCCGCTTCAATTTGAGCTTTTTGATTAGCTGTTAATGTTGCTAATTCTTTGTCTGCCATTCTTTCGGCTGCTTCAATTTCTGCTTTTTTACCTTTGTTAATTTGGGCGTTATTTATGGTTGATCCCATAACACCAACGGCAGTTCCAGCTAAGCCTATTAGTGCAACTGTAGTTGTCGGCTCAAAATTGTTGAAGTCGCTATAAATAGTTCCTTCTTTACCCAAAAAACCTGTAAATGAACTTGTTTTTGCTTCTTCTGCAGCTTTCAATTTACAGTTTTTACCACAGAAAAAAGGTTTTTTGTTTTCAGCCTTTTCAGCAGCTTTTATAAGCTCATCATAATCACCACCTAAATTATTTTCCCATTTAGACTTTAATGCTTTTTTACCATCAGGCTGACCTTTATCAATAGCCATTATTTTAGTGGCAAATCCCTTAAAGTTTAATAATAACAAAGATAAAAACGCACCGCGTACAGGGGCAAAAGCAACCTTAAGAATGCCTTTACCTATTTTACCACGACCAACTTGTTCCAAGGCTTGTTTACGTGCTTCTTTGTTAGATAAACCAGTTTTTTTGAGTTCTTTTTTTACTTTTCTTCGCTCCTTGGCTTTTTTACCAACAAACTCACTGAACTCATTATCTGAATCAATATCAAAAACAGAAGCTATTTTAATTTCAGGTTCTATGTTTTCTTCTTCTTCTTCTTCATCTATTTCGTCAGATACATTTCCAAAGAAAATAGCACTATTCTCAAAACCTAAATCTCTATTTAGATCGAGTAATTCTTTTTCGTTTTCAAATTCTTGTTCCATTTTTTTTTTTTAGGTTTATTTACTCGCTTTTTGTCCTTTAATAAATTCTGCCTCATAAGAAGCTTTACTTGGGGATTTTTTCAATGCTTCTGGTAATTGTTTATTATAAAAACCTGCTGCATAAGCCCACTTCAATCGTGCATTATTTCTTGTTATTGAATTTGCACTAGGATAAGAAGCAAAAATCAAACGAGCTGCTGCATCCGAATCTCGACCGAATTTACCATCGGCATCAATAGGAAATTTAACATTAACTCCATTTGGCGCTTTTTTTCTCAACCCACTCCATCCTCTCCATTGAGCGATTTCATTAATAATTACTTGAACAGCTGTTGCCCCTTCGCCTTCGCTACCTTTTTCTACCTTTTCAGAAAGAATATCTCCGGGTTTGCTTTCGTCGTTTTCTTTTGGCTTGCTTGTTTTCTTGTAATCCTTGAACATAATAAACCCAATACCTCCTGCTAAGGCTACAAATCCTGAAATGATTAAAGCTATTTTTTGTCCTGTTGTCATTTGATAAGTTTATTATTGTTCTTACTTGTTATTTACTCGCTTTACCCCCTCTAATGAACTCGTTTGTGTAATCTGCTCTACGAGAAACATTTTTCAATCCATCAGGGAAAGGTTTTTTATAAAATCCTGCTGCATACGCCCACTTCATACGAGCTTTATGTCTTGTTATGTTTAAATCTGCTTGATAATTGTCAAAAATCAAACGAGCGGCAGTATCAGAGTTTGTTCCAAAATCACCATCAGTACTAATAGGGAATTTAACAGATTTGCCGTTTGCCGCTTTTTTGTTTTGACCACTCCATCCTCTCCATCTTGCAATTTCATTGATTATTACTTGTACACCTTTGGCTGCATCACCTTTACTACCTTTCTTTACAACCTCGTCTGCTATGTCAGAACTTGAAGGTTTTGTAGTTTCTGTTTCTGTTTCTGTTTGAGAATTACTAGATGAATTATTTGAAACTTGTGATACCACAGGCAACAAATCCTCTTCAATAATTTCTTCATCTTTTTTGGCACGGTTTCTAAAAACCAAGAATCCAACACCACCAACTAAAGTTACTACTCCAGCAACTATTAAAGCTATTTTTTGTCCTTTTGTCATTTTACTTTTTTTTAGGTTATTTTTTAACTCCTGCTAATTCTGTTGGTCTTGTTGAGCTACTAGAAGCTAAATTCATCCCTGCCTCCACTGCTGTAACAGTTCCAAGTGTTTCAGGAATATAATTCTCAATTTCTTCCTCTAATCTTTTTTCAGCGGCCTTAGCTTTCTTTTTGTTTCTGTAATAAACAAATGCTCCGAATCCTGCTCCTACTAATACTAATCCGCCTAGCAGTAAAGCTATTTTTGTTCCTGTTTTCATTTTGTTGGGTTTAAAATTTCTTTTTGTTTAATTAACTCGTCAATTTCCTTTTGTTTAGGTAGGAAATAAAAATACCTTGGGAGAATCCCTACAGCAATACTACCAGCTACTAAATAGCCAACACCTCTTAAAAAACCTCCACCTGTACTTCTTGAATAAAGAACGCCAAGCACTGAACCTAGTACATACACTGCTGAATCTTGTGCAGATAGAACTTTCTTCTTTGCTTTTAATTGTTCTACTGATAAATTAGATAAATTCTCCATTTTTAAATTTTAGTAATTATAAATTCAACACGTCTGTTTGTTGCTCTTCCTTCTTCTGTTGAATTATCTGCTATCGGCTCGGTCATTCCTTTACCTAGTGCCGTAATTCTTTCAGGAGCAACATTTTTAGAAATCAAATACTTCATAACCTCATTGGCTCTCCCTTCGCTTAGTTTTTGATTTGCACTCGCAGAACCTTTATTATCAGTGTGACCAATAATTTGAATCGAATATTGAGGATTATCTGTAAGCGCCACCGCTAATTCATCAAGGAAAGGAAAAGAAACAGGTTTAATGTCTGCTTTACCAAACTCAAACAATAAATTATCGTAAGCGTCCTTAATAGTTTCGGTAATAGTTTTCTTTTTAAAAAACTTATAATATAGTAATATAGCTCCTGTAATGGTTACAAGGCTAATACCTGCTACTATTGCTATTTTGGTTGTTTTATTCATTATCTTAAACCTAAATTTTTCATTCTTTTTATTACATTCTTATAACACCAATCAAAATTACACTGCGACTTTTTAGCGTCCTCGTGTTCAAGTTCTTGAATAAGCGTTCTTCCTTCTTCTTTATAGCCTTTTGTGTTATAATAATTATTCAACTTAATAAGCTTATCATCACTTAAAAGCATAAATAAATCACGAACCTCTGGATAAGCGTCGTCAAAAACCCCCCAACCTTGAATCATTGTTCTTAAATAATCGGCATCAGCCTTTGGGTTGTATTTTGCAGCATCATCCTCTGTTCCTGAATTTGGTGAAGTAGTAGTCCCACTTTCTTCAAAACCTCTATTCAAAACTTTTTTCTTTGCTGCCGAACGTACAAATAAATAGACAACTACTCCTGCTACAATAACAGAAGAACCAATAATCAAAGTATTTCTAATTGCTTTTTCCATGATTAAAAGTTTTTCATTTTATCCAATGCTTCGTTTAAATCAGACCAGTTATCATTTTCCAAAAAGCTTTCTAAATAAGATTGTAAATCTCTTTGGTACAATTGATAAAATCTGAAAGCAACATAACTAACATTTATTTTAGTTCCTGCTGATTTTATAGCCCCAACGGCTTCTTCTTCGTCGTCGTTATAAAAACTCTTTGCGTTATAAATATTATATGCCAACTGGTTAGCCTTTGTTTGACTAATAGTAACCTTTGATTTATTTTCTGAATAAGGCAAAGAAGATAAATATTGTTCTCTTCTAAATTCGTCAATGGCTCTGTCTGCTTCACGATCTTCTTTAGAATCTGTTAAGCCTACTGCATTGAATATCGGCTTAATAATACCAAAGTAAGCCAATGTAAGCGCAGCAACTCCCACAACACCAATTGCTATCCATTTAACTGTTTCACTATTATCGTTTGGCATAGTCGTAGTTTTTAATAAATTTATCTAAGGTTTTGAACCTATTTAGCGTTTCAGGATTAGTTGATGCACTTTGAAAAACATTCAGAAAAACGTTGTAAGCGTCGATTCTTGGATAGCCCAAAGCGAGGTATATTCTGAGACCGTTTATGTCTGCCTGAATTTCTGACTCAGGATTTTTATTTACGTAAAAATGACAAAACTCATGACACAAAATAGCCATTCGCATAGGAATACTCATATCCTTAAAATGGAATTTAGAAACCTCAATCCTTCCATTATCCTTACTTATTCTAGCAGGTGTAGGAAGCGGATTACCTATTTCATTTCGAATAACATCAAAATAATCAATTCTAAATTGCAGGTCGTCACTTTTATATATGTCGCCTTTTTTTGAACAAGATAAAACGCCTGCACGCTCACAAAATTCTTGAGCAAATTTTATAAAACTTTCTGTTTTATCATTGAACCTAATTTTTTCACGATGTAGTGGTAAAACTTGTGTTTCTAATACTTTAAAAGTAGAGCCATCCTCTCCTTTTCCTTGCATATTATCATTGTTATAAACCAACAAAAACCCTAACTCTGGTGCTTGTGGCATTCTAATGTAGAAATCTTGTCTCCCATCAATATTAGTGTATCTCTTAGTGTAAAATGTATGATTTTGATCAGCATCAGTAAATTTAATCCATAGCTTTTCTGGTTGATTGGTTTCAATCACAACTTTAAGCGTACACGGCTTTCCTCCTAATCGTTTTTCAATCAACATATCTTTAATTTTATTCAGAAACTTCTTCCGGGCTACTGTTTTTAGTAACCAAGTAAATTCCGTAAATTAATATTCCTACTGCAATCACTCCTAAAAAGTTATTTGTAACAACTTTACTTTTTAAAGATGAAACTTTTTCTTTTAAAATAATTTCTTCTCCAGAAGCATTAAACAATACCTCGTTCTCACCATTTAAAAAGTTACCTTTCAATTGTTCTTCATTAAGCCAATCCCTGAAAGATAGCTTAGTACTTGATTGTTTAAAAGCTTGATTAGCTGTCATTTTAATTATTTAAGGTGGGTAAATAGTAATTTTCCTGCAACAAGTCCGATAAGTCCAGCGATATAAATATTTTGTCTCGATGCAATTCCAATCAATACGCCTACAGCACCACCGATTAAAGCCCCTTGAATGTCTTGTTCTGCTCTTTTTTTAAGATTTTCTGCAAAACTATAGTGATTCAAGTCTCGAATAAACTGAACATTTTTATCTACCATTTTACTTATTTCTTTTTGCGTAAAAATAAATTCCAGCACCAAGAATACCCACAACAGCAACACCAATTAAGATGTTACGTGTATAGGTACGTCTTCTAGCCTCTTCTTCTCTTCTTCTAGCCTCTTCCTCTTGTCGTTGCATTTCTTGTTGAAAACCAATCGTGCTTTGATTGAGTATTTGACTAGAAGCATTTCTATTTCCAATACCACTCAGTAAGTTACCAGCAATTCCAAGGATGTCTTCTTTATTATTTCTAAAGAAATCACCTGCCTTAGAACTTGTTGTACCATCAGGATTTTTTGTCTTACCAAATAAACGTTTTAAGAAACCAATCTTTTCGCCTGAGTCTGCTGATTTTTTCTTTTTATTAAAGAAATTTTGATAAGTTTCTTTGTTTGCAAAAATCAAAATACTAAGGTTCTTTAGCAACTCTTTTGATTTCTCGGTGTTTTTACGTAAAACCTGAACAATAGCGTTAGATAACAACTCATTGTCTGCGTCTGTGGGAAAAGGAATATTACTTTGGCGAAACGCCTCAATAACAGCCTCTTTATCTTCACGGATTAAACTTCCAAGAGCTACGATAACATCATTGCTTTTGCCTGCGGTATTAGCTGTATTAAAGTTGCTCCAAATATCTGCTTTTTGGTATATCATGGCTTATTATTTACTTTTAACAATGTATGCAACCCCTAATAGAATAAAGGCTGTCATTACAAATAAATGTGTGTTTGTATAAACTGTATTTGCTTCAGCGGAAGGAACACGAACTGTTTGTTGGTTGGGTGTATTTCCTGTAAGATTAGAATAGAAGTTATTGTACTCTTTCTTTTGTTTTTCATCCCTTAATTCGCTTATCGCTTCGTCTAATTTATCTTTGAGTATTTTTCTTTCGTTGTCTTTGAATGTACATTCGTCGCATTCGTGAGAGTCAATTATTAACTCGCGGTCTGGGTGAATCAATGCAATCTGTTTAATTGCCTCTTGACCATTTTTTCTTACATAGTCTTTTACGTATGCAGCAAGTTCTTCGGGTGTTTGTGGTTTTGGGTAAGTTCCGTATTGGCTAATTAGCTCATACGTTTTTTCAGGATTACAAGACGCAATATAGTCATACAAAGTAACTGCCTTAGCAATTCTTGGAACTACGTTTTTTTTAAGATTATTTCTTTTATTTGACGACTGTCTTATGTTCATGGTAATGGTAATTTGTGGTTTAATTAAAAAAGGGGTACTTTTAATAAGCACCCCTTTTGTTTAGATCTGGAAGCCCAAAGGGGCAAATCAATGATTAACGACCTTGAAGAGCGGCAACCGTAGCAGGAGATAAAACAACTTTATCTTGTTTTACGATACCCGGATTACCATAAGCAGCAACAGCACGTTGTCCTGTCAATACTCTACTTGTTGAAGCAACCTCAGCAGGGTAGAAATAAATCTTAGCAGTTTGTCCAGCCAAAACGTTTGAGATTACGATAGACGTAAAACCATCAATTTTGTAATTGAACTTAATCTGCACGATGCTGTTTTGTTGCTGATAAGGGTCAACAGTTGGCACTAATGTTTTTTGGTTCACGTTACCATTCACGTCTTTAGCGATTAACGTTAAAGTTTCCAATACTTGGTTTGCAGAACCTGATTGTAAGTAAGTTAAACCTACTACGAATGGTTTTTGCATTGATTGGTACAAGAACTCAGTGTATGTGATACCAGAGATACCCATAGTAATTGAGATACCAGCAGGGTTGTTGTAAGCAGGAGCAGCACTTCCCAAGTTTGAGAATGCACCTAATACAGTAACACCAGCGATGTCGCTTACAGTGGATGTGTTTTTCACAACTACGATATATGGCTGAGACGTTGGAGCTGCTTCAGCACCAGTAGCCATCATAAAGTCGTTGTCTCCATCAAAAGATGAATAATCGTCAGCGAAGTTGAAATCATCTTCGTTTCCGTCAAAGTGAAAGAAGTTGTTATTAGCATCTTCTTGCGCTTGTTTAAAGTAATTGCGGAAGTCCATTTTTGTTTTGTTTTAAAAAAAGTTAATAATTCTCCCGGAGATTACGCAGCAGGTGTGTCAGTTGTTTTTTTCATCAAGTTTGTTGTTACAAGATTTGCAGCAACAACGCCTAACATAACACCAGCAGCTGTCATCAACACGCCTTTTAAAATTCCTTTCATGTCCATTTTTTCTAGTTTTAATGGGTTTATAATAAATTAGTTTTTTTTGTCCTACGAAGGACAATACAAATTTATGTTTAGTATAAAACATTAAAAGCAAAAGGCGACTTCAAATAAATTGAAATCGCCTTAAAGAATTGATAATAAGATAAATAAAATTGTTTATTTACAGCAAAGGTTTAATTATTACTTTGTAAAATACGTTTTAATTAAGAGATTCTTAAGGTGTGCAATAGCTGTTTCAGGCGTGTAAATTTTCTTTCCTTTGGAGTCAATCATATTAACCAATGGTTTGACGCGTGAATGATAAGACAAACTGATGTACTCGTTGATACAATCGTCAACCATTTGTTTATTAAAGTTTCCTTCAATTTTTTCTCGATCACAGTCAAGGAATGCAAAAAACCGATTGTTTCCACTGAAAAACTGCTTATTAACCATAATTTCAATAAGCTTGAAAGCTTCAAATTTATCCTCAAACTTATTTTTGTGTCGGTCAACGCTATCCGTGTTTTTGTGAAATCGTAAATAATTGATGTTCTGCCAAATAGTAGGATTTACTTTACCTATTGATTGATAGTGCATGATAATATCAACTGAACTGTGTCGATTGGTACAAAGCGCACCAACTAAATCTTGTGGAAAGTTATGACTTAAGTATCGGTTAATGTCTTCAATTAGTAATAAACCACCCCTGAAATCATTTAGAACCATAAATAGCGTGGTTGCATAATCTTTTAGTGTCATTTTAGTTCCGTCTGGGTTGAAGGCTCTAATTCGACGCATTTCAATTTTTGGGTGTACAGAAAACTTGGCTACATCTTTTGGAGATATAGCCTTTACGTTTTCAAATTCATCGTTTACGTCCATTAAAAGTGCTCTTCTAGGTAATGACTTGGAATTACCTTTAACATAAGCCTCAATCATTTTCATAGTGGTGAAAGATTTTCCAACACCCTTTCTACCCACTGCTACACCAAATAAAGCCTCTCTCATAACATTTTATTTTTTTACTTGTCTGTTGTTGAAAGCACTGTTCTAAATGTAGAATCCGATTTTGAATTAGTACTTTCTTTTGATTCTTCTGGTTTATTGTTGCTGGATAATCTTACCCAAGCGTTGTAAAGCCTTTTTACTGGTTTGAAAAATTGAAGCTTTCTTTCTTCGTCTTTTTGTTCCTCTTTTGATAATTTTTCCCACCAAGCAAACTCACTCAAAAGCTTACCTACAATTTCTTCACTTCCAAGGGGTTTTTCTAAAATTAGCTTTTTACTATTTTCAAATATTTCCTTGAAATTTTCATTACTCTCAGCTATTTCCTTTTCGTATTGAGGAAGGAACACATGTTTGTAGTGATTTTCTTTGTCTCCTAAAAGCCTTTCTTGTGCAATTATTTGAGCTTTAAGATCAAGTGCTTTCACTTTTAAATCCGCCCATTCTTGTAACTCATTGATATGTTTTTCAATAAGTTCACGCGTTTGGTTTTCAATAACGTGTTGACATATTCCAGAAAGCATGTTTTGTTTTATCAACGTGAAATCCAAAGAGTGTTGTAATGCAGACAAGTAAACTTTATCGTGCTCAATAACAGCCTGAAAGTCTTTTTTAGGCATTATTCGATTATTCATCGTTGGAGTTTCATTTTCCGGAGAACTTACTCTCTCTACTTTTGAAAAGTTTTCAAATTGGTTTTTTTCCATTTTTACAATTTTTCCTTGTGTTTTTTTTGTATTCATTTGTTTTGTGTTAAAATTTAAAGTTTTTTATTCAGATTTTAGATATTGAACGTATTCAAAGTGTCGCCCCCATTCTTCGCGGTTATGGTGAAAACAAATTACTCCTGTGTGTACGTAGTTTTGAACACCCGCTTCTTGCAAATCTTTTGCGAACCAAGTATCTGGTGGAATTGGTTCTGCTGCATTATTACGAAAATTAAACTTTTCCATTATTTTTCTATGCAACAAACAACACCCAATTCCTGCAATGTAAGTAGGTTGTAATTTCCCTTTAATGAACCAATGCCAAAAATTTTCGATTCCATAAGCGAAACTATAAGACCTCCAATGCTCATGCTTTTTATCTTGTAAGTGTATGCAAGGCGTTCTGTGTGAAGCGTCAAAAATGTTGTATAGCGCATTTACTACAGGTTTTCTGCACCAAAGTAGCTCCCATAAAACATTTGAAGGAGGGAAAATATCACTTTCAAGGTGAAGCATGTATTCACAATCTGTTTCTTCTAAGAAAAACTTTCTCAGTGCATTGTGACTATCTGCCATTTTCGCAAAAACAGTGTACCCAGAATAATCTCTCCAAAGAACTTGAATACCATACTTCTTATTGATGTATTTAGCATTTTCGTTAGACATCGAGTTATCAGCAACAACAATCCTTAATCTCGAAGCAGGATAGTCAATTTTTTGAACATTATCTAAAAACGCATCCAAGCAATAATTCTTTCCTTCGTATGTAGGAATAGCAATTAATATTTTTGGCGCAAATACTTTTGGTTTTTCTGTATTACATTCCATCTCTTACTTCTTTTGGTATTGGGTCTGTTTTTACTCTATTTGGATAATCAATATTCATTGACTGAACTGAGGGGTCTTTTTTCGGTCTACCGGGACTTTTTCTGCTTTTTTTCATTGCTGCAATTTCTTCAACCGAAACTTCTTCTGTGGGAAAAGTTGGTATATATTCCTCTTGTGGTTGTGGTGTTGGTTGTGGTCTTCTTTGTTGCTGTCTAGGCTCTTCGTAACTCTGCGCAGGTTGTTCGTTTGCCCTTTCAGACTTGAATTGTTTTTCCATCATTGAAATAGTATAACCAAAAGCTTTTTTCATTTGATAAATCATAGCAGTTTTTGTTATAAAGTCTTTACCAAACATAAAACCTAAGTACTGACCATCTGACATTCCCCATCCGTTTTTTGTAAACAAACGAACCATTGCCGGACGAACTTTGTTACCGAAAGCTTTATCGTAAGTAAGAGCTTCATCTACTTGACCGTTATAAGTCTGAACAAACTCACCTAAAGTTACACTTGTACCATCTTCACTTACAGGAACACGTTGATTACTTAAATCAATTTTACCTTGCATTTGTTTCTCAAGCAATTCTGCTTCATCGGCTTTTGCTACGAATTTACCAATCTCGTGTAATTGCTCATAACCCTCCAACATTGTGTCAACCAACATTTCACAAGCTATTTGTTGATCCTTTTCGTCTAATACGTTTACTGCTGGATTTGGATTAACGAATGGGTTTTCTGGTTCTACTCCGCCACCCCCATTAAATTCATTATCGCGATCCATAACCTGATCATAGCTAGGTGGAACAAATATTGGTTCTTCAATATCGCCTGTTAACTGATGGTCAACTGGTGGGTTTGAGTAATCTCTTTGGATTACGTTTTCGTCCAATGGATTGAAAGCACCAAAAGTACTGTCCTCTTTGATTTCTTGTGTTTGCTCAACTTTTGGATTGTTCGTTGGATTTGTTTCTGCGGTGGCCGCATCTGGTTTTACTTCGCTCATTATTTGTTCTGTTACTTCGTTAATAGTTTTGATGCTTTTATCAGTACTTTTTTTTGCTTCTTTATTCATTTTATTTACTCATTTGGCATTAAATTGTTTTTGAAATTATTAATGGATTCTTGAATTGAATTTATTGTTGCAATCAGTTCTTTGTCTAATTTATTACCATTATCAAGTTGAGCAATTAGTTTTATTTTTCGCGATACGTTGGTATTATCTAATCCAACAAGATAAGCTATTGCGTTTTGTGCTATTTGACAATTTTTAGAAAGTAGAAAACATAATACAGCTAGTGCATTTTTTTTACTTGAAAATGAATAGTTTTTATCTCGTAATAATTTTGCTTGAAATCCAAATTTAGAGGCGCAAACATCAATAACATATTGTTGTAATTCTTTGCTGTTATCGCTCATGCTTTTTTGGGCGTATCGAAGGGTTTTTATCGTATTATCAATACCTATACGGTCAACAGTTGACAGAACTTCTTCTAAAAGCGCATAACTCTTACCTTTCATTTTTGCAATTTTGCAACAAATATAATTAAAGTATTGTTGCAAGTAATATGATATAAGTGTCTGATTTTAAAAAGATTTCAACAACAAAAAAAAGTTATTAAATTTTTCTATTTGCCTAAATAGAAATCTATTAAGGATATTGCATGGTCGAAACCAATTGCAAAAGACGTAAAGTAGCCTTTTTCCTTTAAGTTAAGTAGTATTTCTTCTTGACCCTCAACGTGTTCGTTTTTACGAAGGCTTCCGTCTTTCTTGTAAATTTCTGCTGTTTCTTTTTTTAACTCAATGCAACATCCATGATAACCTTTTCTGGGTTCAAGAATGATAAGGTCTGGTAAATCTTTTCCTGATCTACATTTTTTCATTTGTACCGCAATAGACATAGGTACTCTAATTCCTGATGATTCAGATGTGAAAATAATGTCAGGATATTTTATTTTGATATAAGTAGCAACTTGTTCTTGAAGAATTTCTTCATCCCTTGCTCTTTTTTTCTTTTCCTTTGGTAAAGGTTGGTTGTTGTCGATAATCGCTTTATCTCCATCAACCAACCTAATGTTTTTTGGTAAATTAAACCTACGCCCAAATCCCATAATTACATTTTACCGAATTGTTGCTCGAAAATTTCTTGGTCTGATACAGAACCTCCTTTATCATACTTTTTTGAATCAAGTTCTCTAAGTAACGCCAAAACCTCATTGAATCGAGTAAGTTTAGATTCTCTTTCTCTTCTTAAGGCTTTTGCTTCATCTGAATCGTCACCTTCATTGTAAGTGCTTAAACGGCTACTATTTAAATCTCTTTGAAGCTTGTTAAGTTCTTTTAGTAGATTGGATTCAAGTAAGCTTGCTTTTCTAGCCTCAGTCTTATTCATAAAACCTTTTTCCGGGTCTTCTTCTTTAATAATACCTGCTGATAATTTAGCGTGATTTACAGCATCCTCTTCCGAAACAAAAACTATAACTGTATCTTCTTTCCATCTTGGGGAACTTGAAACTACTTCCCATCTGTCAGTTTGCGTTGTAGAAGGTTGAACTTTGTAAGTAATATTAAGCTTTTCGTCTTTGAAAGTTTGAGTTTTGGTAGTTGGTGATTGCTCAACATCTTTCTTTTTACCCAAAACTTTCAAGCTAATTTCCAAGGCTTTGATACGCTTTTCAACCATAGCTTTATCTTTCGAGAAACGAAGCGAAATTTTAAGAGCTTTCAATCGTTTTTCAGTAAAGTCAACTTTGTTTATTGGTTTAGCGGTTTCAATTACCTTTTCCACTTTAGGCAGAACGTTTGTTCCCAATCCTGCGTAACTTCTATTTTCTGGTAACTGCATTCCACCGCGCTCTTCAATCAATTGTTTGATACCATCAACTTTGATGTAACCGTCAACCTCTTTCTTAAGCATTTGGAAAGCTTCATCGCCTGTACCATAGAAATCCTCAATTACACTAATAGGAACGTAACGACCAAACTCACCGTTTTTAGCGTTATTGTCTTGGTAACGTTTCAATGCGCGTTTGATTGAGTCTTCTTTTGGAATATCCATAAACACAAGGAATACTTTATATCCTAATTTTTTCAATCTCTTGATTAAAGGACGGTATTTCTTAACGTTACTCATTGTTCCATCGTACAACAAATCGTGCTTACAAGGTGTGTCGTAGCGATCTAAAAGCATATTCACAACGTCTTTAGCTTCTTCATGCGTAGCAGGTGCATTCCATCCCTTATACTCTGGGAGCATTGAACGAACCTCGTCAGCGTCAATTTTCCAAATTTTATCACTTTGCAAGTAAGGAGCATTGTTTTTTAAGAAAGTAGATTTACCACTTCCCGGTGCGCCACCCATAATAATTGCAATAGGTTCAATTTGGTCGGTACACAAAGCATTTCCAACAAGTTTGTCGATTATTTCTTTGTGAAGTTTTTTTCTTTCTTCCGTGTATTCATAAACAACAGTTCCGTCTTCTGTTTTGATTTCTTTGCTGTTTAAGTATTTCGTTTGTGGTTGAGATTTAACACACTCGTCCAATAGCATTAATCCTTCTGAATCAATTCTAACAATTCCATTAGGATCAACAGGAGGGCACATTAAAACTTTTGGCTCAATTACTTTTGGTAAAGTAACATCGTCTAACAAGTAGTTCATTCGAGCGAAGTCCTTCACTAATTCATCAACAGATTTTTCTTTGATTTGAAGCTTTTCTCTTTTTTCAAGAACTTCCATTACCTTTCTGTCTTTGGCTTCTTCACTAGTTAAAGAAGTTTGGCGTTTTTCAAGGTCTTCTATTTCAAATTTAACCTTTCCGATATAATCAGCAACATCCTTTTCTGGAACACGTCTTGGATCTAAGAAATCACGTTTGAAACGATCTGTATTTCTAACAGACATATTGAAATCGTCAAACCAATAAGGCTTGTAAACGCTACTATACGGGGACTGAATCATATCTTTAGGAACTGAATCATAAGACCCTTGCTTAACATATCTTTTATCTTCATCAAGTTTTGTTCTCCAAAATTCTTGAATTGCGGAGATTTGTTCTTTTATAGGTTTATCTACGTATTTTTTTCTTACGTCTTTCAACAATTCTTTTAAATCGTCTTTTCGATACTCAATAGTTTTAATTTGCTCAATAAATCGCTCTAGTTTTTCAACATCCGCTTTTTTATCCGTAATATCCTCAGCAATTGTTTCAATATCCTCCATTAATTCCATTTCTGCAATAACGCGAGGGTTTTTAATCAATGAATACTTTAAATCTTTTGGATTAAACTCTTCTGTTTTAAGGATGTTTGTTTGACCATCAGTATCAAAAATACTATTGATACGAGAAGTTTTTTCTTCTAATTTCTGGAACATAAAAATATCAGCACTGTCAATCATTAATGGATTAACAATACGTACATTTTTAAACGCATTTCCTTGGCGGTAAATTCTACCTTCCAATTGTTGAATATCCGTTGGGTTGAATGAAAGGAAACAGTTGAATAACGTACTAGAATAAGCTTGCAGGTTGATACCTTCGCGAATAGTAGCACTACCAATTAATACCTTACATCTTTCTTCATCAGAAATTGGTTCTAATTCGAGTGTTTTTTTATTGAATTTTTTACCAAGGAATAAGTTTTTTACATATTCTTTTGCGTCTTCGTCACTTACACCCTTTTCGATAGGCAATTTAATTTCAGAACTGATAATTCCAACTTCATGAGGTTTAAAACCTAAATTTTCAATTAAGTATTCACGGATTAAACCAAAGAACTTAACACCTCTTTCGCTGTAAATAACAACTCCAGACATTGGTGTTTTTGTTTTTTCGTGGTGTTCTTTAATGGATCTTATGCTCTCTACTACAAAAGTAAGTTTTCCAGATGTTTCAATAAATTGTTTCGCTGTAGGTCTTAGTAAACCTTGACCACAATCAAATAAATATGGACTGAAAGCAACATTTCTTGAATGGTTTAGAGCTAATAATAAACGAACGCCTTTTTTCTCGTTTTCGTCCATTGCTCCTTCGTCGATTTCAACAGATTCCTCCGATTTTATTTCTTCTTCGTCTTCACCACCATTACTAGAGTTTGAAGAAGAACAAAGTTCATCTTTAGATATATTGCCCTCAGCATAATCTTTAATCTTTGCCATATACTCGTACTGCAAAGGAGTTAAAGGAATAACAGTATTTACTTTTTCATTCTCAGGCAAGTCAATAACAACTCCCTCACTCTTCATTTTAGTGTAAGGAAGTACATATTTATTTGGTCTTTTTACACCAACCGATTCACCAGTTTTATGATTAATGAATTGTCTTACTAATTGTTGCAATACCAATAGGTTATTAAAACCTAATATTACTTGTTTTCTTTCTGGGTTAAGGGCGGCATTAATTACTAATTCATAAGAAACATCAACAAATGTATCGAAGAAATTAGTTAAATTATTAAGTGTCATTTGCTCCAATCGTCTATAACCGACCATTGCCAACATGGAAAATACTTCCAATGGTGAATTGGTAAATGGAGTAGCGGTTAATAACTGCGTATTTCCTTGGAAATTATTCTGAATATATTGACAAAGCGTGAAACCTTTTATTGCGGTTGAGCTTGGTTTTCCAGAATTAATCTTATATTGTGAAGTTGCTTTCGTCGCTTTTGCTTTTCCATCGTCTTTTTTAACACTTGTACTAGCCTCTGCTTCACCACGAACACTTGTAAATACTTTCTTACAAGCGTGTGCTTCGTCCAAACACATATAATCAAGACCTAAGTCTTCAATGTTGATTTTCGTGCCTCTAAGCGCCTTTCCTAAAAGTTCTTCTATTTCAGTATTTAACTTCAATGCTTGACGTTCTGCTTCTTTGTCTTTTAATTCAGAAGTATCTTGCATCAAAATTGATCCAATGCTAGTTTTCATTGAATTTGCTGTATCATCATTAAAACCAAGGTTCAACATACCTTCATAAGTCATAATGGTTACAGAACCTTCATCAACCAAAAGCGTATTTCCGTTTGTGTCTTGGAAATCTTCAATAACAGAATCATTTAGGTTGTATAGCTTATTGATTTTAATATGTCCAGCAAACTTTTTAAACTCTGAAATCCATTGTTTGTAAGTTTGATTTGGAACGATTACTACAGGACGTTTTGACCAACCTAAGTCAATGAAAGCACTTATAGTAAATATTGCTGACGGCGTTTTTCCAACCCCAACATCAAATGCTAATAACCCAGAGCCATTACTTAAAGTAAAGGCAACGGCTTCGCGTTTTTCGAAACGAACATCACTTGGTTGTCCGTCGATAAATTTATTCATTCTAAATCCTACCGGGATTTTGTTGTAATTGATAGCTACATTGTTATTGAAAGTCATGTTCCATTCCGACTCAATGCGAATTTTGTCGTTTTGCAACAACATTTTATCAATGAAAATAGCAAATAAACGATCTCCCTCTTGCTTAGATTTGGATTTCATACGCTCAAAAGCAGCGTCTTCTTTCTGTTTAATTTTTAAGTTTTCACCTGTATATCTACCATCATAATCTTTTTCAGCAGAAGTTTTTGGTTTCTGTTTAGCGAAAACATAGTAGTTTATAATATCAGCATAAGAAATACCCTTTTTAAATTGAATAGTTTTATCAGTAACCATCCAATAACAGAAAGCATCGCGTAAATTAAGCTGATCGTATGTCGTTTTTTTCCAGTCACTGTAGTATTTGGTGTCCAAGAAATCCATTTGACCATAGCGCTTATCCGAAGAAGCAGAAATTTGTTTCCATTTAAACGTAGCTTCATCAGACAATGTTTTTATATAGAAATTTTTTGCAAAATTAGAGTTAGGCAAAAGCTTAAGGCTGTTTTTGTCGCTACTATTTATAACTAAACGCTTAGCATATTGCATGTCAAAAACTTTCTTGATTTCTTCAATTTGTCTTTGCAATGCTTTTTCACCGTATTTTTCAACGATGTAATCAGCGTCTTCGCCTACATTCTCAACACCATCAACTTTTCTTACTCTTGAATTTTTACGGTAAACGTCTCCGGATAAATATAACCATGCAGGCTCAATTTCTTTTGTAATACCATTATAAAAAACTAATCCTTTTTCATACCAGTCTTTTATTTTTTCTTCGTAGTTATTGTTTCCAGACATCAACATAGAAGGAGTAGTTCCTGCTATCTCGAACCATTCCATGTTTGTTACAGGCTTAGATATTTGGTTACAATGCCATAAGAACACTTGTAATTCTTCTTTGGAAACTTCTGGGTTTATTTCATTGAAAACCTCTTGTAGAGACCTTGTTTCAATACCTTCCATGCTTGATTCAGCAGGCTTATTCGATTTCTTAAGTTTTTTGTAGTCGCGATTGATTTTTAATTCAACATCAGACTTCGATTTAGAAAGCGCATTTTCGATATTGTCAATTTGCTCAACGTCTTTATCTGTAAGGTCAATTATATCAACGGTTTTAGAAGAAACCAAAGGGTCGTCATAATTTACTGCTGTAAGATAAGCAATTGCATTGATTCTGTCAAGATCAGCTAATGATCCTTTATACAAAGTAATTGATTTACCAAATTTGCTTTTACCTTCTTTTTGTTCAGCTAAAATATTGTCTGGGTTTTCTTTAAAATATAACCCGTTTGCAAAAATATTCTTCATATCAATCTGGAATATAGTTTGGATTTAATTCTGTTTCTACTTGAGAAATAGCTGTTGATATAGAGATACCTTCGTTTGCGACGAAAGAAACTATTCTATCTACAATTTTTATTTTGTCGTTTGTGTTTTCCAACAAAGGGCACAAATACGGCGTGTCGGTTGGGTTGCAAAAAGAAAGCTCAATATCAATAGCTTCTTTTAATTTGATTACTTTTTCCTGAATTGAATCCATTACTTTAAGTTTAAGTTGCTAAATTACTGAAAAATTAGTACTTGTAAATATAATTTTTTTTACAGTTGTTAAAAAATAATCACAAAAAAAAATCGACTAACCTAAGCTAACCGATTTTCGAGAGAGAGAAACTGTTTCTAGTTTTCGATAATTACATTTTAATTTAAGCTCTTATTTTTTCTAAGACATAGTTTATGTCTAAACCAAATTCAGCTAAATTAACAGGTTTTGAACATAATCCTCCGTTTGAGCCTTCGAAGATGAAGGTTGCTTTTGTTGGATCTTGGTTGTCGTATTCAATTTTTGTCATAGTGTCAACCTTGACATTAATTTCTTTGAGCTCTATTGGTTCTGCAATAAAACCACCTTTTCTTTCAGCGATTACGGATGTTGTTACTTTCATTTTTTTTATTGGTTTTTAAATTTAGTTTTCTTTTTGAATTTCTTCAAGGATTTTACCTAAGTCAATACCCCTTTTTTTAAACCCTTCTATTTCTGTTGGTGTAATAATGAAACTACCCGGAATAGCACCAATAAGAACAAAGTTTTCTTCAAATAGTTGGTATTGATTAAGGAAGTTTTCTTGGTTCATAATAACAACTTGTCCGTCTTCTTCTGAAATAAAATCTGTTATGTCAATTTCATAACTGCTTTCTTCAGTCTGTTTAATGAATAGTTTATTATCTTTTAAAAAAACTTCATTGTTCAAAAATTCTTTTATTTTTTCAAAGTTTTCGCCTGTCCATTGAATTGCTTTAATACGCTCAGGATTTTTAAGGTAGGATGATGATTCGTTCATGTTATTTTTTTTATTGGTTATTTAAAGTTGTTGTTTGAGTTTTTTAAGTATTAAATTTTTTCCACATCGGATAAAAATAGCTTCTAACTTGACCTTGCAAGTAATCCATTACATCCTCAGCTTCATCGTCAACTAACTCCTCGTACATTTCTCTTTTGTAATCAGCGTCATTTTCCTTTCCGTAATGCTTAGCAACGGCGGTTAAAAGCAAATCACTGTCTTCGTCTGTTAGTTTACTAAGGAATAACTTATTTCTTTGACCATTGTTAGTTGCTTCTGTTTTAGACTCAGGCGTTTCGGTAGTTTTGATTTCAGCTACATTCTCAATAAACCTATCCTCTTCTTTTTCTCCACCGTTTTTCTTTAAAACAATAATATCACTCGTAACACCAGTGCGCTCAAATGTTGTATCAGGCAAGCGATAAGCTTCTAATAATTTACAATTATCATTTAAGTATTCTTTTACAGGCGTAACATCGCCATCTAAGAACATCATACCACCATTTCTAACCTCCGCACCAATTATCATCACCATTAATCCACCCGGCTTCAATAAGTCCATTCCACGACGCAAGAAATACTCAACATAGTTGCGAGCATCGGTAAAATCCTTTTCTCCAAAGCCTAACAAATAACGTGCTGCATTCGGATCAAGCGCATCAAAACTTCCATAAGGACAGTTACCAATTACTATATCAAATTTTTCAAGCTTGTCAACTTTGCCTCTAATTGTATTGTTTTTATTGATAAATACAGTTTCAAAAGGCGTTAATTTTACATCACAGAAAGGGTATAAAATTTTAGTGATAATTGCGCTATATTCGTTTATTTCGTAAGCAACACATCTAGCCTCTGGATTAGCATAAGCAAGAAACTCACCTGTTCCAACAGACGGCTCTAAAACAGAATGCTCCCCTTTATATCCATGCTTGTAAGCCAAAGCCCACATTTTTTCAATTACTTTTTTAGGAGTAAAGAACTCGAATAAAGAACCAATTGAAAGCTCACCGTATTTACCCAAACCACCATAACCAGTATAGTTTTTGATAAACATTTTTTCTTCCAAGCTATATTCTCTCGAATCAACATTAGTAAAAGAACCAACGTTGTCTTTAATCCACTTTTCAATTCCCTTATTTAGTTCGTATGGATTGTTGTAATCGTCGATGTTTAAACTGATTTTAGTATTAGTTTCGGATGCAACACCACCACCATCTGCAAACTTACCTCTTCTTTGCATATCCAAAGCAATTGCAACAGCTTGTTTCTGAGGGTAACCTTCATTGACCAATACAGAAATCTTTTCGCTTACCATAGCTTTGTCATTTTCTGAAATTTCGCCACCTCTAGCTAAAATATTTGGAACATTTGGGTTATTTGCTCCCATCGTTTGAACTAATTTTGCGTTCATATCGTACAATTTATTTACTTTATCTACTTCCATTTCATTTATACTTAAAGGTTGACATTATTGGTTCGCATCTGCTAATTTGCCATTCTTCTTTTAGCGCATTTTTCAACTGCATTTTCATATACTGAGCCATTTCTGTTTTTGTCATGTTCTCACTTGACATCTGAAACTCTACAGTAATTGTTCCAGTTATTTTTTTTCTTGTTTTAGATGCTGGCATAACTATTTTTTTTCAAATTTAGTGTAAAAATATTATTAATTTGTCAATCTTATTTTTTAAACCTACCAAGAATTTTATTGCAATCAATTTCAACTCCATTATTATCCATAGAATTGAGCTCTGAAACGATTTCACATGGAGTTAAATCTTTTCCTTCAAACTCAAACTTTTCTGTTTCAGAACTGCTAAATTTATTTACCACCAATTCTCCACCCTCAATCTCTATGTTTTGCCCGGTTGACTTAACTACCAAAGGAATACCACCCTCTGAGTGTGGCGGCCCTTCCGCCAAGCCTCCCAACGCAAGAATTTTTTCGGCTGTTTTTTTGATTTTGATACCATCAATAATACTATCGTAATCAGACATTGAAAGTTCTTTGTCTTTCAGCTTTAATAAGTTTTCAGTTAAAAAATGAATTTGAGCGTCGTTATCAACATCTTCGCGTATATACTCAAACAAGCGAATTAATAAAGGCACGTTGATTGTTAGTGTGTCCGTTTCATTAACATCAACATGGTTGTTTTCGATATTCACATAAGGCACTCCTTCAAAATTATCAACCGACAAATATTTTGATTTATTAATCTCGGAGATCATATAAGGTTTAACTTTTGTTTTAACACCTTTTCCTTTACCTCTATTCCATGAGTCAATTACTGTTACACAAACAGGATAATAAGGTACTTCTAATTCAATCAAAGCATTTAATCTATGATTTCCCTCTGTTAGCAATAACTTACTTTCATTTCTAATGTAGTTAAGTATCAAAGGTTCTGTTATACCATTTTCAATAAAGGACTTTTTAATGTTTTCAATATTTTTGGCGCTGTCGTCCAATGAGTATTTTGGATCATTACGTCGATTAAACTCACTACACTTTACTAAAAAGCTTATTGGAACAAGCAAAATATTAATATCAGACCATCTTTTGTCAAGACTGATAGCTATTTTACCTTTATTTGAGTTGAGTGTGTGAGAAGATTTAGCAGCAACTCCACCTCCACCAGCTAATTTTTTTTTATTTTTTTCTTGATCAAACAAATTAATGTAGTTTTCAATATAAATTCTACCACCATAATACTCAAAGTCAATGTAAAAACCTTTTGAATTTTCTTTTACTTTAATCCAATTAAATCTATAATCATCTCCGAATGTATCAATATTTATAAACTTAATTTTTTCATTTGAAAAATCAAACAATGCTTCACTTTCAAAATATCTTTTGTTATAAGATGGGTTATTTGCATAAATTTTTAATTTAACTATTGGGAAATTATCATTAACCCCACCGCCACCACCAAAAGTTTCGCTTTCTTTTTTCATTTCGTTATTTTTATTAATTGTAATAATTTCATTGTCATAAGCACTTTCAACTTCTTTTTTAAAGTCTCTTTTCAAAATGCCATTTATTTTATCCGATTTATCGAAATCAAATTTTTCCATTACATAGAGTAAATCATATTGACCATAAGTTCCGAACCTAAGAAGTTTTACTCTCATGCTCCAATTAGCTTGATCCTTTTCTGATTGAATGTTACTCCAATCGTTGAAAACTTTATTGAGAGTTTCTCCGCTGCCGAAATTATTAACTACGTGAATGTAATTATCAGGAATACCACCACCATTTTTCATTTTCAGTTCGTTTGAATCTATTTTTGAAGCTTTACCCCCCATTACAGCGCTGTAAACACGAGCCATAGCCCATTGTTCTTTTGATTTAACAGTTGGTCTCACACTACTTGGATTTGTTTTGAATGCACCAATACCTTTATTGTAAATTTGCTGTAACCCTTTCAGCGAAACACGCGTATCTTTTGAAATTTGCTCTAAATTATGAGAAGTGGATGTTGGATAGCCAAATTTTTTATTGTATTTATCTTTAAAACTTACAAAACCACCGCCTTCATAACGGATGTCTGGGTTGTTTGTGTCGAAGTTTCCATTGTTTCCTACCGCAGACTTTATTTGATTGGGTTTAAAAACAACATAAGTAGTAGCAAATAATTCATCCTTTAAAAAATCTACAGCAGAGCCCAAGTCTTTTACGTTTTTAACAATAAGACCATCTTTATTATGTTTTTTTGCGATTGAAATAAAATCGTTTATGTGCTTATGTTTTTCTCCAATAGAGTTAAAATTGGTAAATCCTGCATCTACAATAAGAGGGTCTTGTAAACTTAAAAAAACAGGCATTATATTAGCGTTTTCTTTAAAAAAAACACCTGATTTAATCTGTTTTGGTGTTGGAGTTAAGTTTTTATAAATGTATGTTTCTGCAACTGAAATACTATCAGTAAAAAAAATACCTTCTTTACTAACCCCTCTTCTTTTCGTATCTTCATCATTTGAGAAAACATTAAAGTCGTGTGTAGTGGCGTGTAAAACTACCAAAGGTTCTCCATTTTCGTCAACCGCTTTACTAACTCCTTCTTCTAATCTTTTTAATGATACCTCGTCAATTCCAGAATCATTTATTTTAGTTAATGCAAGTTTCTCCCAGTCGCCGAAAAATTTTTTAAAGAAATCGCCTCTCACAAGTTTGTATTGCTCTGGATTTAGGTTACTTGGTTTACCGTTGGGTGCAAGTAAAGCAGGAACACCGCCGCCTTCATCAAAACGAATATCAGGATTGCTCGCATCAAACGTTGTGTTTGTGCCGTCAGTAAGTTTTATTTGGTTAGGTTCAAAAACGACTATTTCATTAAAGTATTGAATTTGATTTTCATGATTTATGTCTGGTTTTTCGTAAATATTAATCCTATTTATAACTACTCCATCAAAATCATTTCTTATTAATAATTCTTGAAATCCATAGTCTGAAAAATATTTTGTGATTGCTTTTGAAGGTCTATAATCGTCTTTGAAAGTATTATTTAAAAAGTCTTTATCTAAATCCGATAAACCTTCAAGTCCTTTATAATTAATTATTGATTGCTCTGATAGTTTTTCCCAATTAAGCTCAATAATAAATGGGTTCATTATTTTCAGAAAAACAGGCATTACTATTCGGTTATTTTCTGATTTAAGTGTATAGTACTTTGCTGTTCCAAAAGAAGATGTAAAATAGAATCCAGCTCCAAAATCGCCAAATCCTGTTTTTGTATTCTGAAATTCTTTATCAAAAATTGTAAATATAGAATTTGTTCCATGGTAGCAAATTAACGGCTCTCCGTTCTCGTCAACTACTTTAGAAACATTAGATAAATTTTCAATAATATTATTTGTAATATCCAAAATCTTTCTATCTTTGCATAGAGCATTCTGATTTGCACGATATGACGGTTTAGCATGTACGGTTTTCAGGATGCTTTCTTTTTCTACAACCCCTGTATCATGTATTATTAAATCACCATCGTTCTCTTCTTGAACGGTGATTCGATAAATATATTCAACTCCTTCAAAGATGAAGTTAGATATGTAAACCCAAAACTTTTTAATATTTGGTTTTAAGTCTAGTTTACGATTAGCTTCTTCTTCTATTTTTATTGCATTTTCTAATATTTCAGGAAGGTAGTCAATAGAAGAAAATAAAACATCAGGTCTAGCATGTCTGCAAATATGTTTTAATCCACTTCTGCTTAATTGAATATTGTTCCCGTCCTTATCTATTTTAAATAAACTATGAAGTTTAATATATGATTTCTCATAATCAAAGTTTCTTTCTTTGTGATTATTCACAATAGTAATTGGCTTATTCAATAAATTTAGAATATTTGCTTTTTCAAAATTTCCAAACCACGCTATAAACTCAGGAGTTCTCACCAATTTGTATTGCTCAGGAGTAAGGTTGCTTGGCTTTCCGTTTGGTGCTAATAATTGTGTCATTAATTTAATTTTTTATCAATTTGTGAACCTATTTTTGAATAAATAGGGAGATTTGAATGTGGGTCTTTTACTTTACCGATTGCAGGTTCAATTATTTCAACGCCTAAATCTTTGAATATGTCATAATAGGCATTTACTTTTGATTCAGTAATGTATTTATTTCCACCCCAACCCCAAGAACCTTTTACTGCAAATAATAATGCGTTAGGGAATTTTTCTTTTACACTACTAACTAATCCATCAATATCTTCTTTTGAATTAAATCCACCATTTGTTCCGATATTAATTATAATTGAATTTACATCTTTTGAAACAGGATAATCGTCAACGGCACTTTTTAACCAAGACAAACTTTTACCACCTTCCCACAAACTTTCTTTACCACCTTTTTCGTTAATTCTTTTGGCTTTTTCCGAGTTCTTGTCTATGAATGGGGTTTGACTATCACCTATTATATAATTCTTTTCTTTATCAGTACCTCTTTTGCTTGATTTACCACTTTTTCTTCTGTGTCTAACAACTAATACCGTTGTTAGACCAAGAATAACAACACCAACGATACTGAATAAAATTATTTTTTGAGTTCTATTCATTTTACTTTTTTAATTGTTTCATAAACTTTTTCTGCAACTATTTTGTGCCCGGCAACAGTTGGATGAATACCATCAGTGGTTTTACTTTGAAGGTCGTAGGGATTAATGAAGTTTACCCCCTTTATTTGATTAGGAAGTAAGCGCTGTAGTTCCTTTCTTTTTTGAACGTATGGAATCCATTGTTCTTTTTTAGTCAACAAGTTTGCAGGGCGGCCAACAGGCATAATGTTTATGTCACCAAACTTACCTTGAATCTTATAACCTAGATTAATAAATACATCAGCACCATTGTTTTTAGCGAGATCGACCATTTCCTGAATGTTCTTAATTGTAGTTGATAATGGAATACTCGCGTTCGATGTGTCGTTACCACCTCCATGAATAATAACACGGTCGTATTTCTTTGATTTAAGTTTAGCAGGAAGGTTTTTCTTCATCCAATCGGTTGTTTTACCACCCAAGGCAAGAACGTCGATTGAAACACCTTTATTCGATAATTTTTCTCGAAGGATGTTTGGATAAGTGTAGGTAATTTTTCCACCACTTGAATTAACAACGGCTACTTGACTATCACCAACAAAAAGTATTTTTTTAGGATTCTTGTTTTTTATCCGGGCAGAATTTAATCGCTTGTGTAAAAAATAAAACAAGGAAAACAATCCAATAGCAGAGGCAACACCAATGGCGCTATAAACTATAATTTGCTTTGTATTTTTGTTCACCCTTAAATCTGTTTTTCAACAAATTTATGATTTTCTTTTTAGATTGCAGTAATCAATAAGAAAACTAGATGGTCTTTCTTTTGAGATTGAAGTAAACAACAGGTAAAACCAAATAGTCTCCTTCCAGATTAAATTGCATACTTCCATCAATAGCAACCTTAACTTCTTTGAAATACCTCAATACAGCCTCCATGTCTTCATAGTAGCCACAAAGAACCAAAGAGTCATCGCCCATAACCTTGAACACTCCAAGAGTTTTAACATTGCTTACAGGTTGAGTAATTGACATTGTTAGAATATTTTTTTGATTTGATTTTTATTTGATATTTCTGTTTCACTCGATTTTACCCAAACTCTAAAGTGAAAATCATAACCCATATCCTTAAGAGCCTTGTTAACTTTATGCGCATCTTTTAAATCAACATATATCGCGTCAACGTTAAATTTAAAAAAGTTATCTAATTGACAAACAGCTAAATATATGTTGTTATTTAAAGTAATCCTTACATTGTCATAAACCTTTTTAAGAATGGTATTATCGCATATAATTTCATGCGGTACTCCTTTGTTGTAGTGTACAATCTTTTTACGTCGCGCCAAGAATGAAAAACACAAGCGTTTATACATTTTAGCGCTTGGGTCATTGTAATACCTTTGAAACATTTTTTCATCAATATAGCCTATAATCTTTGATGTTTGCCAGTAAGCTGATTTTATATCAAACTCATATACAAAATCACCAATAGGGTGTTGTTGCCAATACTCGTGATTAAAACGAACAGTTCTATCAGATAAAGGATTTACTTTCAATTCATTAATACCAATTACTTCACGTAAATTTTTAAATAGATTTTTATTGAATAAACTTAAAAAAACACGGAAAGCTTTTGGATTAAAACCTTCTTTGGATTGCAATATTGCAGAAGAAGCTTTGCAAATAGTTTTTTTATTGAATGAGATTGTTTTGGTGCTGCCAATATGCTTTTCGGTAAACGTTCTATTCTTACGAACAAAGCGCTCAACTGTCTTTCTAAATTCTTGGTCGGTTAATTTTGTGGTTCGCATTGGTTTAGTCTATTTCATCAATTTGTTTATTTATTTTATCCAATCTTTCAAAGGCTTCGTTTAATCTAGTAAGACCAACCATACCTATTTTACTATATGTTTCAATTTCTTTGAGGATTCCGTCTTTCTTTTTTTCCAATCGTTCAAGCTTTCCTGTTTTTTCAATCTCAGTAATTTGTGCTTGTTCTACAATATTGGGAATATTAGTTTCTGTGATTTGTTGTTCTGTTGGTTCTGTTGGTTCTGGCTTTTCTTTTTTAATAAAGGCTACTTCTTGGATTTCCTGCGTTGGATCAAAGCCGAAATCCGCTTCTTCTTCATTAAAGTTGACCGAAACAATTTTAAAAACCCATTCATTTTCATTTTCGTTGTATTCAGGAACAACAACCACATACGGCATACTTGGGTCGTCTGAGTTGTCAAGTTCTAATCCGTTGCAGTGTGCCGTGAAGTTTTTAAAGAAGGAGTCATAATCGGCATATTCACCGCCTTGAATATTTTCGAAACCTTCTGGACTAATTGAACTTACGAAAATAGCTTCATTAGAACTTTCTTCAATCCATAGTGGATATTGTGTTGCTGCTACATAATACTCTACCTTTTCTAGTAACTCAGTTTTAACGTAGGGCTGTTCTTTTTTTAGTTTTTTCTTTTCCCTTGGTGGTTCTTTCGTGGCATTTATAACCTTGTCTCTACCAATCTTATTAATTGGAACTTCTTTGAGTAACGGATATATTTGAGAGGCATCTTTCCTGAGCTCACTTATTGTTACTTTAATTTTGTTCTTTGCGTACTCCCTTCGGACTAAGCCCAAAATCTTCCAATACTTTTTTAGAGCATTAGCTGATTTTTTCTTACCCTTTTTGGACTTACCCATAATAAACAAAAGCTTTAAATAACACTATGTAAGTGCTTGAAAATCAATAAAAAAACATAAACGTATGCAAGAAACAAGCCTATAAATTTAATTATAAACAACCTATAATTAAAAATAAAATCAAGCTATTTTGTGAACAATTGAATATTTACAACAAGCTATTGGTCTTATTGCAAACTATTCTGCGATGGATTTTTTCATTTCTGGTTTCATTTCCGTTTCGATAAAATACTCATCTTCCACTAAATCATTTATAGTAACGTTGAGAGCATAAGCTATCTTTAGAAGTGTGTGTACAGAAACGTTTATAAGCTTTCCTGATGTCATTTTTGAAATTCTATCCATACCTACAGGTGTAATGAATAATTCATCGGTAATATCATGGAGTACTTGATGTGTTATGCCTTTTTCGTGCATAATTTCGCGCATTTTTGTTTGGCTAATTTTTATTAGGTTCATTGTGTATTTATTTGTTGAAAATAGTTTCGTAATTTATTCCAGATTTTTCCAAAACTTGTTCGATTGTAACAAAATTATTGGAGTGGCTATCTACAGTATTATTGTAAACAAAAGCTTCCTTGGGAAGAGCTATTTCGCGCAGAACAAATCTAATTCCTATATCAGTTATTGTAAAATAATTTCTCTTGTAAACAATCTTATCTTTTCTTGTAGGCATTGGTGCGATAGCATCCCAATACTTTAAAAGCGTAAAATCATTCAATAGCTTTTTAGTATCAAGACCCTCAACGTCTTTAAAGATTTCGTCTAGGTTATAATAATCAAGTTCTTCAATTGATTTATTCTGGGATCGAGATAAGATGTAATCATACATGATTATTAGTGCGATGCACATGTTAGATCTCAGTTGTCTTTTGTATAGTTTTACTCGTTGGCCGCAGCAAGCACAAACAGCGCCTTTTCCTTTTTTTGATTCTTCTACTAGTCTTATAGCTTCATCCGTAGTACTTAAACCCGGAACACCTTTTAATTGGTTTAATCCCAATAATTTAAAGTTGTCTGAGTTTTTCGTAAGGTTTTCGTTGATTGATTTTAGTTGCTCTTGATTAACGGTTGTGTGTTCCATGTTTTAATTTCGGTTAATTATTTTGCCAAAGATATATATTTTTATCAATACTAATACGCCATTCTTGTTTTTTCCAAAAGATTTTTTGAAACGTGGGTATAGAGCTCAGTATTACCTGCAAGGCTACGATAGTGATGCTATTGAACATCTGTGGGAGAAAATTTAAAAAGTTTTTCCACCTGTGCCAAAGTTTTATTTGGTCGGATAGAAACATTTACTTCTTTCTGCCATACACACTCAAAGTCGCTTGGTGCATTGTACTCACTTACAAATACTGTATTTTATTTTGATACTTTCCTACACCATTGCCAAAATTTATCGTGATTAAACTTGTCTTTAGTATCATATTGTTTTGTGCCTTGATACGGAATATCACAATAAACAATACTTCCTTTTGGTATTTGTAGTTGGTCGTAGTTACAATTATGAAAATCAATATCTTTTATGGCTTCTACTTGCTTTAAAGTGTTCCTTATTTGTTCAGCAACATAATCCCTATTTTTATGTTTTCCAGAATATCCACCGCCATAAAATCTGCCATTAAAAGAACCCATAAAACCAATCCAACCTATTGTAAAATCGTCAAAGTTGTGATTTTTTATTTCGTTGTATTGATTTCTTGCTTGGTCATAAAGTTCTTTTGGTATTTCCATAATTAACCCTCTACCTTGTTGCAATCCTTTCCATAAGGCGATTAGATATTTATTGCTATCTGATGCAATTCGTTTTCCTTGAACTTTGTCTATAATATTGCAACCGCCTACAAATGGCTCTACATAGTATTGTTCTTCTGTTCGGTCTTTTAAGATAATTGGTAATAAATCTTTAGCAAACCTCGCCTTACTTCCCATATATTTCATCGCTCAAACTTTTTAAATTTCCTATTCGTTTTCAAATCAATATTCCAATAGATGAACCGCACCTTCAGGTAACAGCATATTGGAAAACATTGAAACGTTTCCAATATGCGAACCGTTATAAATAATGATCAATTCTCTTAAGAAAGAAATAACTCAAAAGTAAACTTGGCATTACAATAAAGCTTGTGTACATTAAGAAAAACATTTTTTTCTGATTTTTCAGCAAATCGTTATATGAAATAAGAATCTCATAAACTTCGTCCGGAAAAGGAACTATTTCTTGCATTCTGTGAATTTTAACGGCAACCTTTGAAAGTAAAGGAAAGTATTTTTCAACAAAAAATTTCATTGACCAGATCCAATAAGCACTAAAAACAAGTCCAATTCCTATTCCTGTTAAACCAAAAATCAAGAATAAAAGAACTGTAATAGAAATGCAAATTAAATGAATGTGTGTCCTCATTAACCTATAATTAATTGGTTTGTTGAAGGCAAAAGTATATATATTTTTAAAAATATAAGAAAAAACAAAAAAAAATATTTATTTTACGTTTTAAAGGTAAAAAATAATATATTTGCAAAAATAACTAAACCGAATAAAAATGGAAACCACTCCTGTATCTGAAATTATTGAGCAACACCAAAAGCTTGGATCAAAAGATTTTACTAAATGGATTATTAGAAGTGAAAAATACTTACTTCAAAAGGCTATTTCTTCTAAAACTATTTTATTGATTTTCCAAAAACACCAAGAGCTTAATTCTTTTGAATTTACTAAATGGATTATTTGCAAAACCACTGAACTTTTGAAAAGCGAAGAAAGTGATATTGAAACTCAATCTAATTATAAATCTTAACTTATGGAAGAGGTATTTGTAAAAAAAGGTAGAAAATACGTTAGTATTGGCTTAACTTATAACAGCGATTGGCTCAGAAACGGACTTTGGCTAGTTAACTCTAATCCCGGAAGCAAAAGTATAACATCCTTGTTTTGGCTTGTTGGAGAAACTAAAAATCTCACAAACGTAATCGACCAAGCATCATTGATTGAGCATGAACCAGAAATCACTAGATATATTGGTCAGTTAGGAGATATAAACTCTGAGGAATATAAAGAAGCGAAAGCAATGTTTGGCGGTTACATAAACGGTGAAATACGCGTAACAAATGCTTCAAGAATGGATTTTGTAAACCTTATATTTAGAAAATTATCCATGTTGATTGAAGAAGAAAAAATAAAGCAAATCGAAATTAGTAAAAACAAATAATTCATAAAAAAATGGAAACACCAGAAAACACAACCAACCAAGAAAGTAAAGCAAAACCTGTAAGCGCGATTATTTTAAATCCAGAAACAAATGAGGTTACTACTCAGGAAATGATCACAACAGTAATTACAGAAACACTCCCTTCTGAATTTGGTTTAGCTACCAACACAGCAGTAAACATGCTAGTCGGTTTAGTTCCAACTTTGGCAGAAAGAAACTTACTGATTGAGGCATATACCGAGGCTATAAAACTTGAAATTACAAAAGAAAATGTAAAGTATTTTAAAGAGCTTAAAAGTAAAATTGTAAAAAACAGAACTCAAGGACTTAAGCTTTGGCAAGAAAAAGAAAAAAGATTTTACTTGGACGGCGGTAGATTTATTCAAAGCATTTATAACAAGGAGGTTTTGATAAATGAACAAATGGAGGAAAAGTTAGAAGCAGCTATTAAGTATGAAGAAAACCTTGAAAAAGAAAGAATTAACAAGTTAATAGAAGAGCGATCTGAACTTATATCTAATTTCGTTGAAGATCCATTAGTTTATAATTTAGGGCAATTGGATGAAATGGCTTTCCAAAATCTAAAAAAAGGATTAGAACTATCTTATCAGGCTAAAATAGATCAAGAAAAAGCCCAAAAAGAAAACGAAGAAAAAGAAAAGCAGGCATCCATTCTCCGTGAGCAACGAAAAAACGAACTTTTACCATTTTGGCATTTATTACCAGAAGAGCATAGAACTAAAGACTTTGCCGTTTATAATAACGATCAGTGGGTTGTTATAATGAACTCGGTTAAAGCTAAAGATGCTCAAGAAAAAGAAAAATTGGAAAAGGCAGAAGCATTGAAGCAAAAGCAAAAAGAAAGAATGCAACAAATAAATCCATATTTGGCATTTTTAGCTGATGTTCAGGAAACAATTGAACTTAGTGATGAAGACTTCGCAAATAAGTTAGTTGATTTAGAAGCTAAAGCGGAGCTAAAAAGAAAAGAAGAACAAGAAAAGGCAAGTTTACAAGCTAAAAGAAAAGAACGTACAGACTCAATTAAACCCTATTTATTCTTTTTCCAGTGGGATTTAGAAGAATGTTTGTTATTATCAGACGAAGAGTGGAAACCATTATTTGACGAGGCAAAATCATCTTTCGATAATGAGCAAATAAAAATCAATCAACAAAAAGAAGAACAACGAATTGAAAGCCTAACAGAATTACGCAAAAGTGTTATTGACGCTGATTATTTGACAGAAGAAGAAAAATTACTCAACTTTGGTAAAATGGGAGAAGTTGAATTTAGTGATTTGGTTACTTTGTTAAACGAAAGAAAATCAACCGAACTTGCTTTAATAGCTGCTGAAAAAGCAAAAAAAGAACAAGCCGAACAATTACAATCCGAAAGTCAAAAACAACCAGAGAATCAAAATATATCTAACCAATCAGCTACTGTAAAAGTTACCCCAGAAAGTTACCTTTCAGACTTTAAAAACATAGTTGAGTCTTGTGAAAGATTAGGTAAAATTGATACTACAGGGTCTAAGTATTCAAAAATTCAACAATTAGCCAATACCTTTGTGGAACATTCAAAAAACATCTTAAATGAAATTAAGTAAGTATAAAAGACACTCGTGGTTATTGCATTGTTTGTATTTGTTACTAATTGGTCTTGCTAGTGTTTATATCTTAGTATCTATTACGTTTAAAGAGTTAAATCCATTGGATTGGGGCAGAGCAGCTAAAGTAGTAGCATTCGTTTTCTCCACACCTATTGTATTACCAATTTTTGCAATTATCATTACTATCTTAATCAAAGAAAACAATAAAACCGAAAACCAAAATGACTAGTGAAAAATATTTAGAAAGAATTGAGTTTTTCAAACAAAAACAAAAAGAACTTAATGAACTTAAATCAAAATTAAGAGAATCCTACATTCAAGCAAATCGACCTTGTAACATAGGAGACACCGTCAAAATTATTTCTTTTGGAGGTAAAGAATATATTGGAGAGGTTGTTTCTTTCTCTTTATTTGATACTGATGTCTTTATAGACTGCATTAAGTCCGGAAATAATAAAGCATATCAAACTAAACCTCAAAAAAGCGTTGAGGTAATTTCCAAGGCAACAACAATTCAAGAAAATAAACAAGAGGTAGAGGATGTCGAAAATTAAGCCACTAAAAATTGCAGGTCAATTTTCAGGCGTTGGGGCTTTCGACCATGCTTTTAAGAGACTTAACTTGCCGTATTTGAACGTGTATCAAGCCGAATGGGATAAACACGCTAGGCAAACTTATTTACTTAATAACGAAGAGCCTATTTATTACGTAAATGATGTTTATGATACACCCATAGAAGAAATAACCGAAAAATATGGGAGTATGGACGTGTTTATGTCGTCCGCACCTTGTTTTACAGGCGAAACACTTGTAAATACCGAAGATGGTTTTAAACAAATAAAAGATATTCAAGTAGGGGAATTTGTTTTAACGCATGAAAATAGATTTAAAAAAGTTGTAGATTTTGGTTCTAAAGTAGCAGAAACTTTTATTTTAAAAGCTCAGGGTATTATTGATACTGAAACAACGTCAAATCATAGATATTATGTTAGAAAAAGGTATAGTGAATGGGAGCGTATCAATGGAAAAACATTTTACACAAGAAAATTTACTAATCCTGAATGGGTGGAGGTTAAAGACTTAACCAAAGATCATTTTGTTGGAATAAATATTCCCTCGATCGAATCAAATCCATTTTTAATCAATAAAGAAACTGCTTATGTGTTGGGTAGATATATTGCTGATGGGTGGTTAAGGCTACAAAAGACAGGTAGTAGCGTTATAATTGCTGTCGGTAAATCTAAAAGGGAATCAATTTCTGAAAAAATTAAATTAAAACACACGCTTCATCAAGAGATAAACGGTTGTTCTAAACTGTTTATTTATTCAAATAGTTTGGTTGATTTAATTCAAAAAATAGGATTAGGAAGGGGTGCTATAAATAAACGAATACCACAATCTATTATAAATCTCCCTAAAGAAATCCTTAAAGAATTTGTTGCAGGATATATGGATGGTGATGGACATAAACACAAAGATTGTTTTCGCGCAACTTCGGTAAGTAAAGAATTATTAATGGGTTTACAACTTTGTATAGCTAAGCTATATCGGACAAACGCTAACATTAAATTTGTTAAAACGCCTGATAAAACAGAGATACAAGGTAGAATTGTAAATCAAAAAGATTATTATGTTTTAGAGTTTAGAACGGAAATGCGTAAACAATCAAATGCTATTGTCATAGATGATGTGATTTGGTATCCGATAAAGGAAATAAAAAAGACAAATAAACAACAAAAAGTTTACGACCTTACGGTTGAATGTGACCATTCTTTTACTGCAAATCAAGCAATTGTTCATAATTGTCAAAGTTTTTCCATGATGGGTAAGAGACAGGGCAAAGACGATGAAAAAGGGAGAGGTATTTTGTTTTTTCAAAGTTTGGAATTTATACGTATAAACAAACCAAAAACTTTCATTTTTGAGAATGTAGAGGGGCTTATTTCTCATGATAAATCCGACAAAAAAAACGTTTATGGAAAAACATTTTCTGAATGGGTAAATTACCTTGGTGGGAAATCCGTTAATGGAGTACCTACTATTTTTCCTTATGAGGATTCAGTGGGTTATCATTTGTACTATGAAGTTTTAAATGCAAAAGAACACGGAATACCACAAAACAGAAAGCGAGTGTTCCTTATAGGATTCCGGGATGATGAAGATAATAATTTTCAGTTTCCTAAAACCGAACATTTACAAATTAAGCTTAAAGATGTTTTGGAAAAAGATATTCCTGAAAAATATTACTTGAGCGAAAGAATGATTAAAGGTTTTATAACTCACGCAAAAAGGCAAAAAGAAAATGGTACAGGTTTTGGATTTAAACCTACTTATGGTGATAAATGCGCTTCAGCAGTAACTACAAAATGTGGAACAAGACCAACTGATGATTATATCATAGACTCTGAAATAAAAGTTGGAACTTGGCGAACACACAAAGATGGTCAAGGATTCAGAGAAGTGACTGATGGAAATTGCCCTACCATTCCTGCTAGAGCGAGAGAAGACGGAAGCGGCCAACCTGTAATAGTTCAAAAATCAGAAAATTATTCAATTGATTTGTTTTCGGACGAAGAAGAGTCTATTGATAAAAACGACATACTTTATCTTTTACAAAACGGCTACCGAATAAGAAGACTTACGCCAAGAGAGTGTTTCAGATTGATGAATTTCGACGATTCATTTATTTGGAATTGCTCTGACAGCCAAGCTTTCAAGCAGGCAGGTAACAGCATTGTAGTTCGAAAACTTGAAAAGATACTTCGCATCCTATTAAAAAAAACCATTTCAGAAATTTCCAACAATGATTAGAACCTTTACAATGAGCTTTTTTCAAGTTGGATTAGTTGCCGTCAATACAAAGCTTATTCAAACTAACAATCTTTTTGGAATATTTTTAACTAGTTGTTTAATATCGCTTGTGTGGACTATGAACGTTAACAAAATGACTGGTGCAAGCCTAAAACAAAAATTGTCTTATGCGCTTGGTGCAGGAGTTGGATCAATGGTTGCTATTTCTATATTTTAAAATTAAATTTTATGTTAAATATTTTATTAACCGACGAACATTCTTTACTTACACCTTCAACAAGGATTGGATTCAACGAAACTGAACTTGAAAATTGGTGGACTAAAAAGAAACTTAGATCCGAAAAATCAGGCTACTTTAATAAAGAGCTTTATGGATTGATTCAAAAAGTAAAATTATATTGTAACGATGAGACTGAAATTAAATAACCAACAAATTAAATGTTTGATAATATTAATGTCGGCAATAGATTTAGTTCCGTTTTCTACTGGTTATGAAAGAGAGTTGACGCTTCATGTTTTAAAACGCTTCAATAATAAATTAAAAATAAGAGCGCTATCTGATAAGAAAATAACCTCTATTGAATTAGAAGAAGAGACTATTTGTGCATTGAATTACGTAATGTCTAATATTGGTGGTTTTGAAATGTTTCAACCTCTTATTGCATCAGAACTTAATTTGATTTTCTCTCAGGTTAATAAACACTATGTTGGAAGGTTAAGGTTTCAAGAAAATTTAATACTATTGAACAATTCACTTTAAAGCACTTTTTAATTGAATCCAAAACTATTTTTTTGTCGTAAATGCAACCAACACAAAGAAGATTCTGAGTTTTGGTTTGATAAGCGTAGAGGAACTATTAGAACCCCATGTAAGGATTGTTCCAATAGTCAAAAAAGACACGTTAGGGCGCTTAATTATTTACAGAATAAAGTTACAAAGTCTGATATTATTAATCACTATGGGGCAAAAGGTCTTTCAGATGAAGCTGTTGAATTTATTTCAGATGCTATTCTTTTAAATAGAACAATCAAATCATTTAACAAACCACTGATAAAAAATTTTGATAATTTTGTTGTTCTATTCTGTCCGGCTTGCGGTAACTTCAATAAAATTAATTTGCCTTGTGAAATAGAAAGAATGATTCAGTTAATGAATAACTACCAAGAACTTCATATAAAACATGAGATTTAATACACTAGAAGGCATTAAAAACAAAAAGTTTAATAACGATTTTGGCATAGCAGCTTATATTGATAAGTATGTACACTATGAAGGAACTGAACAAATTTCTATTCATATAAAAAGCGGTTATGGAGCAAGCGAAAAAATGACAAATGAAGTTATTTCCGAACACGATTTGCAAAGCTTTATTGAAGTATTTAAAAAAGAAAAAGCTAAAAAAATAGATTATTTTGCAACTCAAAAAAAATCTGAGCACGAAAAAATAAAACCTATACCAAAGAAAATAATTATAAATAAACCAATTATTCATAAACCAATAGAAAACAACATAAAAATGAACACAGAAACTAAAGAAGAAACAAATACAAAAGACACAGAAAATAACCATAAATCACTAAGAAGTATTCTTTTTGAGACTATGGTTGGTGTTAAAAATGGAAATGTAGATGTTCAAAAATCAAAAGCTATTTCCGCAGTTGCTCAAACGATAATCAATTCGTTTAAAGCAGAAAATGAAGCTAATAAAAAATTGAAATAATTTTAGTTAGAGTATGTCAGGTCTCAATTCTCATTTAAAACATTATAGATAGCCAAGCAAATATCAATGTCGTATTCAGCATCGTGAAGCTTTTCTTCTTCAACTTCTATTCCAAGGTATTTAGCTACTGTTTTTTGTTTAAAGTCTTCAAATTCTGTCCTTACGGATCGTAGTTTATAAGAAGCCAAAACCATTACGTCAATTGAATCGCTCCAAAACCAAGAACCGAAATAAACGTCTTTGTTTTGAACAAAGAAGGCTCTAAAAAAAGGATTATCAAAAGCAGCAATGTTATAACCTACTAAATGAAATTTATCTTTTTTATTAAATTTGTCAACGTATTTCGAGAGCATTTTAATAATAATCGAATACAACTCATTCATTGAAGGATAAGCCATTATTTGCTCCTTAGTTACGTTTCCAACTTTAAGTGCTTCTTCATCGAACTGAGCTTTTTCGTTTGGTCTAACTTTGAAGTTAAATTTTTCTTTGATTTCACCATTAATAACAATTGCACCAGATATTTGGTGAATCCCATGTTTCCAAAATAGTGTACCTGTAGTTTCAAGGTCATAAACAAATAATTTTTCCATTTTTTTTTACTTTTTGCTATTTAGATTAATTTTAGTTGTTTAATGGTTTGGCTTAATTCTTCTGACGAACTAAGTAATTTACCTGAAACATCAGGTGTTTTCGGAATTTTGAGTATTTCTATGAAGCTTGTTTTTGGCGAAAAATCTGAAGTAACTAATGTTTCCGGGATTAATAGTTTATGTTTTGCTCTAGTAATTGCGACATAAAGAAGGTTTATCTCTTCATTTATTTTCACAATATCAACCGGACGTTTCTTTTTGTCTTTCTCTTTTACTTTTCCGTCCAAAGCATCCTTATGCTCGTTTACCTTATCCTCGGTGATAAAGTCTTGGATAAGCTCTACTGTATCATATTCTTGACCTTTAGCTTTGTGTACTGTACTGAAAACAACATCTGCATTTTTACGCTCTTGATCCGTTAAGTGCATAGACTTAAGGTCGCTCATGATTGAAAAAATGTCATTTCCATAATCATTAACAATATCGCGCATCATTGATAACTGAATATCGTCGGTTGCTTTTATGTATTCGTCGAGTTCATCCATGCCAAACATTTTTTTGATAACAGGGTCTTTTATTTTTTGAGGTTTTCCAACACTCAAATAGTAAATATCGTATAAAGAAGCGCCGTCTTCTGCATAGGTGTAGGAATTAATGTTTCCTTCGAAATAAATGCTTTTATTTGGCTCTCTTTTTATGAATGCAATTGCTTTATAGAGTAAACCAATATTTGTTCTTCCAATGATAGCGTATGACCTTTGTTGAGTAGAATTTCCTTTGCCTTGGATTTCTATTTTTGTTTCAGGAGGAATAATTTTAAGCTTCATTTTATATCCAAGAATAACATTCGCTAAATCAGCAATGTCTTGATGGAAACGAAAGCTTGTTGAGAGTGTAAAGTTTTTGAAGTTGGCTTTTTCCAATGAGTTAATTGCATATCTCCAACTGTAAATTTGTTGGTGCGTGTCTCCTACAATTACTTTAGATGCAGCTTGTTTCATAAAAATGTCCAATATGCAAGAACTAGCATCCTGACCTTCATCGAAAAGGATATATTCATAATCTAGCTTTGGATTCGATAGTTGGTATTTTTTTAAATAGAAGTCGTGTGAACATTCAATTTTGCAACTATTCATTTTTTTTAAGAACTCCCTTGTTTGTTTCTCGATAACAGAAAGGTGTTGAGCCACAAAAATTCTTTTCTTTTCGTCCGTGAATGAACTCAAATAATCTATTTCCAGAACTGTTTTTTTTCTGAGTTACAGAACATAGCAACATACTTTAACACATGGTTGGCTAAAACATACTCAATATGTCGTTGACCGTTTACTTTCAGTTCAAGCATTCCAACTAATTCTTGTGTTTTATAGCTCGATAACTTGACTTTGTACATCGTTCCTTTCACAATTTCTTTAAACGCTAAGGAATGCGCTGTTTCGACCACAACGTTATTAATGCCATGAGCTTTAAATTTTTCAATGGCTTCATTTTTTACTGATTTATTGAATACCAAGTAAAGTATTTTTGAATGCACTGGTCGAGCTTTAACGTACTCAATAATAGTAGTTGTTTTTCCTGCTCCTGCAAATGCGTTTACTTTAATGTTTCCACTCGAATAAACGATTAATTCTTGTTCTTTTGTTAGCATAGTGGTTCAATTGAATATAACAAATGTAATTATATTTTTAAAAATATAAATAAAAAAACACTTTTAATTATTCCACATTTCTGAATTTAAGTAGGTTTCTGGATTCTTTTTAGTAACACCTGTTTGTGCTAAATATTTATCGTATGAACTAATGAAAGCGATTGCTTTTGCTTTTTCGTTATTATCCATTACTTTCCAAATAAGCTCAGAGCGCGAACGCTTTGATAACTTATGGTTGTATTTATCGTAAAAACTATCAAAATTAATGTCTTCCTTAAATTTTTCGATTTTAAGGGTTTTGAAGTTTTGTTTTTTCCATACAGCAATTTTGGATTCTGTAGTTGGAAAATTATTAAAAAAAAGCTTGTATTCTTGTTGATCAAATGTTCCGGGCTGAAAGTCACATTTAACCAAAGCTCCCTCTTCGTTGTATTCCAAAACACAAGACGCTTTGTGTTTGGTGAATTGCATCAGGTATTTCATTTATTTTGATTTTTGGTGGTTACAAACTATTTGTTAGGGCGTGAAGCCTTTTCAAAATATATAGATTAGGCACAATGAATTATTTTACTTCAATCCAATTGCTGCTATTAATATCTTCCCAAGTAAGATTGTAAGGTTGAAACTTTTTGAGTCCATTATCGTTGTGAAACAAAACTAAAAAACTTGAATTGGAGTGGTTTTGGTCATGGCTGTCTGCAATTAATAGTTCCAAATAGCAATCTTTTAATGATTTATGCCAATCAAGGCACTTAATACGTCTTCCCATTTCAAGTTCTGCTTTTGCTTCCCAGAAAGTAAGTCTTTTCATACATTTCGATTTGCCAAACTTATTTTCAACAATAAGCCAAGCATCTATATGGTGAAAGCCTGCATCTTGTAAAAGTTCAACCATCATATCTGTTTCGGTATCGTAATTTTCACGAATGGTATCAATAACACCAACTAATTTAGCTAGGTTTTTTTGATCTTGTTTTTCCATCAGTTCTTGCTCCAATGGTTTAATGTGCTTGTTCATTTTAATTTCAAGCTTGTGGTTTGCTGTTTTTTGTTTCATACTATTTGTTTTTAAGGATTATGCAATTGTTTTGGTTACAAATTAATTATTAAAACATATCTGAGCCAAAATAATCCAACTGAATCTTTAACGAATGCTATAGTTGGAAAAATTATAAATGCCTCATTTTTATTGGTTGCTTCAAATATGGTATTTGAATTGTTTTTGTTTTTTGTTTCGCTAAGAACTTCTATTAATCTAGCTGCACTTAGTTTTTCTTTTGTTATTTCTACTGTTTTCCATCTAAAAAGACCAACCCTTTCTTGGATGATAAAAAAACTATTATGTTTTATAAACTTTGTTCTAAAGTGTTTCATCTTTAGCAGGAAGGTATTGATTATTCAAAATTAGAATTGCTTTTTCTGCGTCTTTAGCGGTTAGTCCTTTGTGCGGTTTGGTATTTACAAAGTTATTTCTATGTTCATAAAGCATGTCTGTATCGTCGTCAATTATAACATATTGATAATCTTTTCCAAGCTTTTTTCTATTGTAGTTTTTGCCGTTATCTGAATGAATATTTGCGTCAATCCATTGTTTTATTTCCACGCCTCTAGGAATAGATAAATGAATTTTCTTTGTTCGGTCAAGGTACTGATAAGCACGAATCGTAATTCCTATAATTAAATCCCAAAACCAAAAGCCTTCTTCTTTCATAAATTGGCGCGTAGTTTCCAAATCCCATTTTCTCCATGAAGAACTTAAGACTATTTTGCACCCGGTAGCATCAATAATTTTTCTTAACTGAACTTGACGAGCATTTACTAAAGCCCATTGTCCACCAACAACACTTTCGTTTGTTGCGATAACTCCATCAATATCCAGAAACATTATTTTTTCCATTTTCAATTTTTAATAAACAACAACCTCAAACGTAAATCCCGGTTCCGTTGTTGAAGTATAAAACTTAGCACTGTAGCCTTGTTTTTTACATTCGCTCTTAATGTTTTCGAAAAACTTTTCACCACCATTATCTGTAAGCGGCCTAACTACTTTGCATGTTGACAATCGAATCGTTTTGAATGGTGGTTCGGTTATCGTTTCGTCGTAGCGAGAAATTATACAGTTTATTTTTAGAGATTCCATGTTATTAATATTCAGGATGCGTCCAACAAATAATTTGACCCTCAAAGTTTTTACCTTTGAACCATTCTTGGAAATCAACAAGGCTTAAACCGTCATTGTTTGCTAATTTCGTTGCCAGAGAATACCTAAGTCTGCCGTCAATTACAGGTTTTGATTTTTCTTCTGAATCCAATTCCAAAACATACGTTTTACAAATTGTAAAATCATGGTAGAAAATGATCTGAGGTGAACTATAAGGTTTTTTAGACCAAACCCTAGGACTTAGTTCATCACCTACTTTGAAATGAAATCCTGCGCGGCAAGTATGGCGCTTATTCCTTTCGTCAGGCGGAATAATACTTTTATAAACCAATGAGGATTTAAAATCGGAGAGGTCTTTTTCGGTAAGTTTACCTAACTTAAGGTTCTTTTCGTTTAGCTCCAAAAGAAGTTCCATGTAACCTTCGCTTTGATAATCAACTCCTGCATTGATTAATATTTTTTCTACAAAATAAGTTGGTAGTCCAACTCTTATGTGTTTAGCCGGGAATACACGACTAAAGGTTCTTACTTTGCTCATGGTTTTTGTATTAATTCAATAAATCCGTATTGGACAAGTTGCTCAATCGCATCTTGTTTAAAGTATTTCTTAAAGTCGGATGTCGTAACCGTATCTCCCTTACAAAACCAGAGGCAAGGTCTGAGCAATTTGTAATGTTTTTCTTTAGATTCTTTGATTAAACCGAATATTGGATTATTAACAACCAATTCTCCATTCTGTAATAATTCATCTAATTGATTTAAAGTGATTTCAACTTGATCGTGCTGACCTACTCCAATGAACCAATCTTCAGTAGTAGGATCATACATTAAACAATAATTTGTATCAATAGAAATTAATTTTTTGTTTCCTTCATAAATTTTTTGACTATGTTTTGACAAAATATCAATAGCTTGATTCCGTTTATTGCCTTCAAGTATTACGAAAACTGAGGAGATTTTTTGTTTGTTTATTTTTATTGCTATGCTCATTGTGATTATTAATTAGGTGTTTTTGTTAATTAAGTAAACAGCGCTCATAACAACCAATCTCAGCGTCAATTGCATTAAGTTCAAGTCTCTTATTTTCTCTCATTGCTTCAAGCCTCTTGATTTCAGAATAAACAAATTCTTTTGTCATGTAAGTACCTGCGCTTTTAAATAAACTGTTTTTAACATGAACTAAATCAAGCTTTGATGCTATTTCCAAGGCTTGTTCTTTAAAAATATGTACTTTAAGCCTATAGTTGTTTTTTCCTCTCCCACTAATGTATAAGATGTATTTATCTTCTTTGTCGTTTATCCAAGTAGCAATTGAGAATTTTTCATTCCATTTTTTACAAATAAAATCTACATTAGCTTTACAAGCCCCTGTTTGATTTAACTCTTCAATATACCGGTTGCGTATTAAATTCATGTTATTTTTTGTTTGGCTCGTTATTAGTAAAAAGTTCGTTGTATTTTGTTGGCGTTATTTCTTCGCAGTCGGATGGTGGTGTGAAGTTCCAAGTATCTTCAACTTGAAAACCAAAGTATTCTTGGTGATTAAAAGCAAAACCTATTGATTTGAAAGGATGTCCGTCAAAATTCACACAAGCATTTGCTTCGCCTTTTTCTACTTTGGGGCACGCTTTCAATTTTTCGTGGATTAGTTTACCTTCCTTGTTGTTTCTTTTAGGCATAAACTCTTTTCTATAATTACTTCTTTTATAAATTTTTTCGTCTGGTGCTTTATCTTCAAAAAGAAGAGAGGAAAATCCACCTGTAAAAGTCCAAGGGTCGTCTCTCCAACGAGAAAAACCAATCTCTTCTGATAGCTTTTTTTGTTCTATTCTAACTTGATTCATTTTTTGTTCAAGCTCTTGAAATTTTACCCCTGTCTCGGAGTCTTTTTTTGTTATGTAACAAATAGTCATTTTACTCATAGTTATTTTGTTTTTTAAAAATTTATTTTTCTTTTATTGCTAGTTACTAGTTTAAAAGCGAATACTGCTAACGCAACATCTGCAAAACCGACAATAATACTTTTTTTCAATCTCCTTCTTTCAAAGTATTTTACTATTTCCTTCTTTTTAAGCTTTGACTTTAGTTTTCTGATTTGTTCTTTGCTTAGATAGTTACTTTTTATTTTCATGGAATTTTTCTAGAATAGTTACTTCAAATTTGTGTGAGAAAAAATCTCCTAATCCACCTGCATCGACTTGTAAATCATAATCGAAATCAGGATGCGAGAAAAACACTTGTGTGCCGTCGTTTAACTTCACGAAACTAGAAAGACCAAGGTGTTTGATAAACCAATCCATTGACCAATAGTTATCCATGCTTTCTTCAGAGAAATACTTGTAACAAGTCTCTCCTTTTTCGAAGAAATCTTGTACTGATTCGGGTAAGTTGTTTTGATTACTCATTTGATTCGTCACTATAAATAGGATTAAGAATTGAATCTGTTTGATGTATAAAAGTTCTTTTAGTAATTTTTTCCATGTACTCTATATCTTCTTTAAGTAAAACACCAGTATTCCTTAAAATAGCTTGTATGTTTTTAGAAAATCCGAATATTGAAGTTTTTGCATGAATAGCTAGTTGTTCTTGTTCTTTGTATGACTCGTCAAGCTTGTTTTCGTAACGCTCAACGTCTGCAACAAGACTTTCATTTTTTGCAAGAAGATTTTCGATTACCAAAGATTGATTCTCTGATTTTTCTTCTAAAGCTTTTATCTGTTTTTTGAAGTTTTTTTCCGAAGCTTTTTCAATATTTTCCATGCTTACTTTTTTACTATCTTCGTTTATGTAGTCAAATTTCTTGTTTTCTTTTTCAAGTTGCGGTTGAGTATGTTGTTCTATTGGGAAAGTATGACGATGTTCTCTTCTATTATTGAGCAAATCCCATTCGTATCCTTCTTCAAGATGTTCACATGGAAGAGTGAAAATAATAATTGATGGTTCTCTTTTTTCATTTAAGACAGTAACCCCATTTTTATGAACTTCAATTATTGGATATAATTCACCTGCTCTAAAATGTTGATCCCCTAGTTTAATTCTTTTTGATGTAATAAACCATCCTTTTTTTGCGTTGTGTACTGCTTTCATTTTTTCTTTGATTTAGTTGTTTTTTGGTTATTTATGAGTAGTTAAAGCTTTATAAGTTTTTGTTCACAAATCTTTATATTTTTCTCGTTCATTTTATTGGTTTTTAATTAGTTATATTGATAGTTGTATATATGGTAGTTAGCAAACATAAAATTATTCACGCTTGCCTCGTATTTCAATATCAGCACCAATTAACTGTTCAGGACATTCTGTGTGGTATCCTTGTAGCCTTGCCGAGAAATCTCGTTTTATCATATTAAGTTCTTCATCAGTTAATTGATGCTTTACTTTTACACTAATTTCGTATTTGTATTCTAAAATATCATCCATAATTTTACGATTTGCTAACAAGCAATATATGTAATTGCCTATTAAGGTTTATACTAATTTATTAAGTTCGTGCAAGGCAACTACATATATTGCCAATCGTTAGTAATAATTAAAATTGGCAATATCTCCTTTCAGGTCTATAAAAATTTGCAGACTTTGTTTTGCGTAAAATTCACTATCTGTTTGATATGCACCCCTGCCTTCGTATAGCGTCAGCCGTTATCGGTCATTACTACGCAATAAGTCTAACCGTTTATTTTTATGACACCAATAAATAAACGCTGATGTTTGGATGTTTTTTATATAATTCCGCACCGAACCGCTAACATCGGTTTTGCATAATGCCTTCTTTTGTGCTTGTTTTGGACTTTCGTTTTTCATATCAACTTTTTTAATTTAATAAGCATTAGTAATTCTATTACGGCACTAACGCAAAGCCGTTTAACGTTATCGGAACAGCCCACAAACTTTTATAATATTAGTCCGTATAATTTTTCTCCTATTTGCTTATATATTTCCAAAAAAATATCTTTTTCTTGTTGAGTATTAAGTCCGTTTAAAAAATCACTTGCAACTTGTCCGTCAAAATAGAAATTTTTAGTGTCTGCTCGAAAAATATATTTTTTTCCCAAAATAGTCATTATTCCTGTTCTTGTTTCAAGTTCTATATGAAGTCCGTTTTCTTCCATAATTATTTAGTTTTTAACCGTATAAAAAACTCCAACAGTCAGGTCGTTGTTCGCTTTAAACTCAATCTTAATTTTATTTTCAATTCTGTTATACTCTTTTCCCCAATGAATATTTGGAAACGTAATATTATTTTTTATCTCAAAAATACATAGTTTCCATTCGCTATAATCATCAGATGGATTAATTAAATCTACCAAATTTAGTTCAAAGATTTCCTTTCGTTCACCTACTAATGAAATCAATAAAACACATTCATTTTTAATAACTTGTTTTAAAATAATCTGAACTTCCTCGCCATAAATGGCAATTTTATTTATGTGTATTTTATTGAGAATATCTATTGTTTGTGATTCTCCTGATTTTATGTTTAATAATTTTTCCTCGCTCATTTTAATAAAAGTTTTTTCGTTCTTAGTATCAATTTCTCACTTAATAATCCGCAATGCTTGTAACAGCATATTGGAAAACATTGAAACGTTTCCAATACGCAAACCGTTAGTTTATTTATTAAATTGATTCTTTAGCTTGAACTACTTTTTTCCAATCATCAGAAAACTTAGCGGCCATTATGGGATTTTCGGTGTATTTAAGCACTTGTTCGAAGTACATTTCTTCTTGCTTGGAATAGTTACTATCTTTTAAACGTTCTGTTTCATACTCATCGTAGGAAAGCTTACGCCACGTATTTCCTGTTCGCTCTAAAATTCGCATAATGTTTAATGCGATTGTTTCGTATTCAGCTTTTCCAAAAACACTCTCAAAAGGGTATTTTTTAATTAAATCAGATGGTTGTGTGGTTGTTTGGTCTTTAGGCATGATATTCATGATTAGTTTGTTTAGGACAAAGGTTATGGATATATTCAGCGCTTTTCTCAAAATCATCAGTTATGTATTGATAATCTCTCCCATAACTTTTACCGTCAAGAAAGAACTCAATATTTACATTAAATTCTAAGCATAACATGTGAATGGAAATAATAAAGAAAATACTATTAGAATGAGTTGAGACAAAAATTCCTTTCAAAGCTAGATCAACAAATTCTTTTGCTTTTTTAGCGTCGTTAATAGGATGACGGCTTATACACTTGTCTTCTACAGAAATTCCAGAGTAAACTTCAACTTTACCACTAATATTTGGTTTTTCGCTAACGTAAATGGGAGATACTTCGTATTTAAAAGCGTTTTCTTTTCCTTGTTGTTCTACAAAAGCATCACAATCCAATTTTTTACCAATGTAACAGATTTGACCTTCTTCTTTTGAATAGGTTGTATCTAAAACTTCATGTAAAGCAAATATTTTATTTTGCTCTTTGGTAACGTCAATATTTTCAGCGGCCAATAGTTTATCCAACAACTCAATTGATACAACCTTATGATTAGAGTTGCATCGAGCTTCGCTCCATCCAATATTGTCATAAAATGCCAAATACCAAATAGTACCATTTAGTAATTCAAAATTAATTCCTAATTTTTGGTGGTGTTTTCTTAAAATTCTCAAAGCTTTTTTTTGCTTTGTGTCTGCATCAATTAGAACAGATATTTTTTCTTTGCAAATAGAATAAACTGATTTGTTAGATGGTGTGTTCATCGGTTATTGTTTAAATGGTTTTCAAAAGTAATATTATTTTTAATATGTTTTTAAAAATATAATAAATATTTTAAAAATAATTTACTTCTAGTGGTTGCAGTTGGATTTATTAGGTTTAAACAATCGTTAAAAGGCTATTTTTCTATTTAGTAACCATTCGATACACTAATCTTTGCTTTTCTTTTCCTTTTTGGTGTTTGTAAATGGTTATTTTTTCAGGATTACCATTATTTGAAGCCATTCCACTCATCATTATAATTTCATTTACTTCAATTATGTTTCTTTCTTTAGTTCCATCGTGAATTAATAAAGGAAAAGGAATAGAGCCATTTTTGAAATTATCAATTTCTTCTTCGGTGAAAAATTCATTTGAATTGCTTTGGTTTTCATTTGAATCTAAATGAATTTCATTTGAATTTACATCTTTAAGAATAATAGGAGCGTCATTTAGCCCATTACTATATTCAAATAATCCTTGGTATTTAATCCAAGCGAAAAGAATGTCTTTTTGTTCTTTATTTAATCCAAGCTTTTTAATTAAGTCTTTGTCGGTTGTAATACTGTATTTCTCTAAAAGCTCTTGTTTAGATAATTTAATTTTTTCGTCGATGTTCATTGCTTTATTTTTTATTTAGATTAATTACAATTCTGCTATTATTTGATTTTTGCTTCTTCTACTACAAACTCTACATTTTTGTTTGGTTGCGTTATAGAGATTAGTCATTACTAATATAGCATTAGAAACACTAAATTCTGTAGTAATGTATTGCCACTGTTTATTTATAGGGTTTAACGTTTGAATAACGTAATTACCTTCCTCTGTTTCTTCGTTTACTCTAGTTGTTTCCATTTAGTTTATTTTAAATTGTTACTTACCTACGTTTGGAATTGGCAAAACTCCTTCAGGGAAAATCCAGAACCAATAAATGTTATAATCGTCTATTAGTTGGCTCTTTGCCGGGAAATACTCAATAGCCGTTGTTTCTTCACCAAAAATTTCGTTTTTGATATTCTGCATTTCAGACCAATGATTAACTATTGGAGTGTCATTATGCTTTTGAACCATTACACGAATAGCTATACCTGTAGAAACAGGAGAGTTATCGTAAACCATTACGGTGAATCGTGTATTTCTGTAAGCACGTGTCATTCCTTTGGGAACGAAATCAGATCTAGAAAGATCTAATTGTTCGAATTTTGTTACTGGTTTTTTGAATTGCTTATTTGCAGCAATCATTCTTTGTTTACTTTGGCTCATTGTTCAAGTTTTTTGAGAGATTACAAACTATTTTCCAAAGCAATGTAAAGGTCATTTACAGTTTCAACTTTTTCAATCAACGCATCATCAATATAGCAGTTGAATTGTTTTTCAATCTCCATTACAATCTCAATTGCATCAAGGCTATCCGCGCCGAAATCGTTAAATAAATTTGAATTGTCTTTTATTTCATCAATAGAAGGATTAAAAACTAACTTATCTGCTAAAATTTCTTTTACTTTTTCTTTTTGGGAGTCGTTTAATTTTTTCATTTTTTTATTTGATTTATTTATAAACCGCTTTCTAAACCTACTTCATATTGAACAAAATCAACTGAATTAAGAAACTCTTGTTGATAGTATTCGCCATTAACAATATATTCTATTTCCTTTTTGATTTTTTCTTTAAACTCTTCTACGGCTCTTTCAATTTGACCTTGTTTGAACCCATCGTGATTACTAAATGAGTTAATGGTTACTTTCAATTTAAGCTCTATTGTAAACTCTTCGTTTACGCTTTGTGATCTTTGCGACATATTATTCTGCTTTATCAAGTTGTTTTAAAAGTTCGTCAGCGCATTTAACTGCAATTTCAGCAAGTTCTACGGTGTCTTTTAGTAAAAAACCATGTTGACTAAACATTCCTTGCATAGCTAATCCAGCGAAGTATTCACGTTTTGTTAATCCTATACCCTTATAACCCACCAATGGGAATGCACCTTCTTTTCCGTTTTCCATTTTATTCTGATTTATTTTCTAAATTTTTATTTGTTCTAACTTGTTATGTAAGAAATATTTTACGATTCCCCCCACATTTTCAGCAACTTGGTTTTCTTTATTTTCAGTTGGATTTAAGTAAGTATTACAAAATTTTTGAGCTTTTGGAAAACCTGTTTCATCAAATTCTACAAACAATTCTTTGGTAACTATATTTATCATATCATTATAAATAAGCTGACTGTCTTTCCAATCTTTACTTATTTTTTTCTTTCCAATAGTTGTTTCTACAAAATTTTGGTCGATTGCTTCCAATACTAATTTAATATCCTCTAATTGATAAGGGTTTAAATAACTTGCAACTTGAATAAACAATGAATTAAACAACGGATCAAAAACAAATGTTGTTTTGCAAATTGAAGATGTTTTTTCAGGAATTTTTGTGTCTTGTAAATCCTGTTTATCATTTTCGGTTATTTCTGAATCGTAAAAATATTTTTGAGAATCTTCTGTCTGCCATTTTTCATAACCTTCTGAATTAAACCAAACATTATTTACTAAATAATCTGGTTTTTCTGGAAATGGTTTTGTAACAAATGAAGGTTCTGACCATTTTATCCTGTTGTTTGGCTGTAAAGCTATTTGTCCATTATCAAGGAAAATAACATGGTGGCTTTTATGTTCCATTGGATCTTGCGCTAATGTTAAATCGCAATCTTGATTATTTTCAGACCAATTGATTGTTGCATAATAATTTCCATCATACCATTTTTTATCTTTCATAAACACACTCACTCTTGTATCATAAAGATAACTTAAAGAAATAATTGTAAAATTGTTTGAGAAACAATTCCAAATTTGTAAGTAATGAAAAGGTAAATCATTGTTTGTTGGAAATTCATCTTTCCAAAGTAATGCGTGACTTGGTAATTTATCTCTTAAAACTCCATTATCAAGAAGTACTTGAAATAATGCAACTTGTCCCGGCATACACCTTACAGAAATTACAACGCCTTGTGTAAGTTCACCTGTACCTTTTTTAAATTGGTATAAGTATTCGTTTCTAACCCAAACTTTAACTGGGTAAAAGTTTCCTTCTATGTAACTCATTTTTTATTTATTTATTACTTTTTTTTAAATCTTTGATTCTCATGATTAGCACTTTTCTGTATGAAAGCATTGCGGAGTGTTGCATGCTCAATAAATCAAACTGGTATTCACCAACTTTTTCAGCAAAGCCGTAGCTATTAAAAGCATTATTTAAGCCTCCAATTTTTTCTCCCAATTCTTTTTCCTCCAAAATCAACCTTTCTAAAAATGTTGTTTCTTTAATCAAGGTATTTCCTTTTTCAAATACATCCGCAGGAGAAAACGATTTGTAACCATCTTCATAAACTACATAGTAGCCACCATTAATAGGGTCGTGCTTCCGTAAATAATCTTTATCAACCCTAAAAGGTTCATAACCCTCTTCTTCTGGAGTAATGATTCCACTTCCATCGTTTTCCTTACTAGCAACTAAATCGTCATAATCCCTATGAATGGATTTAATTTTCAAAGCCCATACTATTTTATGGCTTTTGTACTTTGGCATTTCTGTTGTTGTCATATTTCTAATTTTAAAGGGTAAATTAATTCAAAGAAGGATTCAGCATCTTTCATTGTTTGTTCGTGCGACACGTCTTGCGATTCTGTTAACTCCGCAACTTCAAATCCTTTGAGATAGTATTTTTTAGCCTCTACTTTTGCGTGGTAAGATTCTAGTTCTTTGGCTTGTTCTTTCAACTTCAAATAATCATTAACCTTAATTGAAATATTAATTGTTTCCATACTCACATTTTCCCAAGAGTCACCTTGTTTCTCAAGTTGCGCTATAAATTTCTCTAAGGCTGTCTGTTTCATCTTATTTAATTTTTAGTGTATAAAAAAATGTAAAAACCTATAAGTGAAGACAAGCTAAACATACCACCAAAAAGTGATATTACAAATCTTGATTCTTCACTCCATTTAGTTATATTAAATGTTGTATTGTAAAAAGATCCTAATAGATAGACAAGGGTAAATGTTATAGACCCAATAATAATCATTTTAATTATTTGTTTCATGTTATTTTGTTTTAAAGGTTATTTAAGAAATGTAATGCTAAGTAGTTACACACTAAATGAAAAGTATTATCTACTGCAAATATGCTCCAAGGAGCTAAAGGTGGTTTAGCAAAATCAGATTTACCTGTTATATTCATGTACCACATAACAAACTTGCTTCTATCAATAGCATAGTGCGTTAAGTAAATAGCTAAAACTGCTTGCCAACTTCCTATAAGTAAAAACGGAAGCGAATAAGTGACGCAATGTACTTGACAAGCCAACTCACCTTTCCAAGTTAATACTTTTTTGTTTTGAGCCATCCAATCATTTTGAATTAGATAGTCGCCTACTGCGTGTAATATTAATTGTTCAAACATTTTATTTTGTTTTTAAAGGTTTCGTTATAGTATTGTTTACCTGTACCATTAAACAATGCGTCTCTTGCATCAATTATCTGCTCCTCAAACATTTTATTAGCTTGCTCAATTAATTTTTTAATTGTAAAATTTCTAATACTTATTTCTTCAATTTTATAAGCCATTCCTAATGCTTCTGCTAACCATTTTACGGCTGTTTCTTCA
>CANLIL010000002.1 GCA_947491305.1 Flavobacteriales bacterium
GAAGCAAATGGGCAGCTCACGGCTACACTTTCAAATACGGCCTACTTGCCATTAAGTTTTAGTGTCAACAATGCACCCTTTCAAAATAGTTCTACTTATACCAAGCAGTTTCAAAATTTGCCATACGGACCATTACTATTAACGGCAAAAGATGGCCATCAATGCACAATAGATACACTACTTACCATTCCATACAACAATACTTGCTCAGCCTTGTTTACAGCTTCGCCTTCCACAGGCGCAACACCTTTAAACGTTCAATTCTCTAATCAAAGTACCAATGCAACTAATTATGCTTGGGAAATCAATGCAACATCATTGGGTTCAATCTTAAACAATCATATTTTTGATACTGCAGGCACTTATTTCGTTCAACTTTACGCGTGGCAAAATATTCCCGAATGCATTGATTCATTTTCGGTTCAAATCATTGTATTTGATAGCTTAGTTGTCCAAGTTCCCAATGTTTTCACCGTCAATAATGATGGTGTAAATGATGTTTTTTCATTAATTAGCAATCAAGAAATTACTGTTGCATACAGCATTGTTAACAGATGGGGAACAGTTGTAGCATCAGGTACAAGTAAATCACTTCCAATAACTAATGGTGTTTACACCACAACAATTTGGGATGGACGAAACGCAACAAATGGCGTTTATTTTTACACCATTACTTTACAAAGTCAGGGAGAAAACAAAATCGTAAATGGCTTTGTGGAGCGTTTGGATTAAAAGTCATTATTAACTCAACTTTAAACATTTTTTAAGAACCTAACTTAGTTGAAGTTCTAAATAAGTACAATTAAGTTCTAATTTAGAACTACAAAGAAAATAGGTAAAATATTTCGTCAATAAAGAGAATTAAAATGGTGTTCGTTAATTTGAAATCCATCTAAACTGATTTGAATCAGCATGATTATCGTTAATTAGAAACTTAAAAATAATTGACCAAGAAACAGTATCAAATTTTAGAAGATGAAATCTATTTTTAAAAAAATAATAAAAGTTTATTTTTTTTTATTTAATTATAAAAAATGATTAATTTAGTATTATATGAAAACCACGTTAATACTATTTTTGTTTGTAACAACGCATTATATTTTTTCTCAAAAAATATTTTATCAAGACATTTGTAATTGTGGGGTTTCAGGTGCAGGTTTTTCTAATGGTATTTCAGGTTTAGCAAATTCTGGACAGATTGTAACTAATTTAGATATAAATTCAGTTATAAAAAAAGCATTTTTAATTTATGGTAGATTTGGAGAAACGGAACCAATAACAATAAATTTCAATGGACAAAATTTAACTTTATCAACTTCAAATCAAGCCGGTAATAAATTTGTTTCTTTCCAAGAAAATAATTTAGTTGAGTTTTCATCAATTCATATTAAAGACGTAACAGAATTTATTAACATAAATCAAAATACATATTTAATTAATACTCCACTTCAATCACATACTATTGGAGAATCAGGTTTTTTTGGGTCTTTCTACTTAATTATTGTTTTTGAAAATCCAAATTTCGAAAAATCTGTTCAAACATTAATTGTCAATGAATTGAATTCTAATTCTGTTGTAGATTATAGTTTTAATAATTTAATGCCTATAAATAATTTTTTTCCAGTGAGTTTAGCTATTCATTCAGATATTATATGGGATACTATTAATGATGGATCATTTATTGAAGTTAATAATAATCTCATTGGATTAATCGGGGGGGATGACAACATTAATAGTCAATTTCTCGGAGGAGGAGTTAAAGGTCATTTTTATTATTTAAACAATGAATTGTTTGGTTTAGATGACGATCTTCCAAATTTATCGATGAATGGAACTGACGGGCTTGCAGATATTAGTTCGATAATTACAAACACCAATAATATAAATATAAGAATGACAAAACAAATGTCCGCACCTTATAATATGTATCTATCATTTAACCTCGCCTACACTTCCTCCTGCGCTTCATTTCCAGTTACAACATCACCTGACACCTCCGTTTGTAAAGGTTCCACCTTGCAATTACAAGCTTCAGGCGGAGTACAATACGACTGGCTTCCTGCCGCTGGTTTGAGTTGCAGTACTTGCCCCAATCCAATTGTTCAAACAGATAGTTCGCAATTCTATACGGTTCGTATTTGGAACAATGATAGTTGTTCTGTGGTGCGTCCAGTTCATGTAACGGTTTATGAACCTGCTAAATTTTCCAACATTTCAATAACACCAACAACTTGTGGAGAAGCAAATGGGCAGCTCACGGCTACACTTTCAAATACGGCCTACTTGCCATTAAGTTTTAGTGTCAACAATGCACCCTTTCAAAATAGTTCTACTTATACCAAGCAGTTTCAAAATTTGCCATACGGACCATTACTATTAACGGCAAAAGATGGCCATCAATGCACAATAGATACACTACTTACCATTCCATACAACAATACTTGCTCAGCCTTGTTTACAGCTTCGCCTTCCACAGGCGCAACACCTTTAAACGTTCAATTCTCTAATCAAAGTACCAATGCAACTAATTATGCTTGGGAAATCAATGCAACATCATTGGGTTCAATCTTAAACAATCATATTTTTGATACTGCAGGCACTTATTTCGTTCAACTTTACGCGTGGCAAAATATTCCCGAATGCATTGATTCATTTTCGGTTCAAATCATTGTATTTGATAGCTTAGTTGTCCAAGTTCCCAATGTTTTCACCGTCAATAATGATGGTGTAAATGATGTTTTTTCATTAATTAGCAATCAAGAAATTACTGTTGCATACAGCATTGTTAACAGATGGGGAACAGTTGTAGCATCAGGTACAAGTAAATCACTTCCAATAACTAATGGTGTTTACACCACAACAATTTGGGATGGACGAAACGCAACAAATGGCGTTTATTTTTACACCATTACTTTACAAAGTCAGGGAGAAAACAAAATCGTAAATGGCTTTGTGGAGCGTTTGGATTAAAAGTCATTATTAACTCAACTTTAAACATTTTTTAAGAACCTAACTTAGTTGAAGTTCTAAAAAATTGTATTTAGGTTCTAAAACAGCATTATGAAAATTAATTTAGGCCAAAAAGTTCGTCAAATAAGAGAGTTAAAAGGCTATTCGCAGGAATACATCGCATCAAAAATGGGTGTATCTCAACGTGCGTATAGTAAAATGGAAAACAATGAAACCCGTTTAGATTGGAATAAAATTTCAAGAATTGCCGAAATATTTGGGATTGAGCCACATGAATTATCTTCTTTTGATGATAATTTGATATTTAAAAATTGTATTCAATCAGGTAAAATAGAACAATTAAATAATAACATGCCAGAAAAATTAATCGAGCAATACGAAATCAGAATCAAACATTTAGAAGGTGAAATTGGGTTTTTAAGAGATATGCTAAAAAAAGATTAATGTTTTTTACTGATAGTTTAAACAAAAAAAAAGGAGTATGAATTTCATACTCCTTTTTTATTTATACTAAATCTTATACATGTAAAGCGCGATTGTCTGTTGCAGCCAAAGCAGCTTCTTTCACTGCTTCCGAATACGTTGGGTGAGGGTGACAAATGCGTGCAATGTCTTCTGCTGATGCTCTGTATTCCATCGCTACCACTGCTTCCATAATCAAATCAGCAGCTCTTGGTGCTATCATGTGTACACCTAACACTTCGTCTGTTTTGCTGTCTGCGATAACTTTAACTAATCCTGCTGTATCCATACTTGCGCGTGCTCTACCCAATGCTTTGATTGGGAATGAACCTACTTTGTATTCAACGCCTTCAGCTTTTAATTGCTCTTCTGTTTTACCAACAGCAGCAACTTCAGGCCATGTGTAAACAACACCAGGAATAAGGTTATAATTAATATGTGGTTTTTGTCCTGCGATTGTTTCAGCTACAAATACACCTTCTTCTTCAGCTTTATGAGCAAGCATTGCTCCGCGAACAACATCACCAATGGCATAAATGTTTGGAACATTCGTTTGTAAATGATCATTTACATCAATTTGACCACGATCTGTAACTTTTACACCTGCTGCTTCTAAGTTCAAACCTGCTGTAAATGGTTTTCTACCAACAGCCACTAAACAATAGTCAGCTTCTAAGGTAACTGTTTCACCTTTTTTATTCAATGCAGTTAAAACAACGTGATTTCCTTTGTTTTCTACTTTTTGAACCTTTGACTCAAAATGAAATTTAAAGCCTTCTTTTTTCAAAACTTTTGTCAATTCTTTACCAAGTGCTGCATCCATTGTTGGAAGAATAGAGCTGTTAAATTCAATCACTTCAATTTCAGTTCCTAAACGACCGTATACAGATCCCAATTCTAGCCCAATTACTCCACCACCGATTACCAACATTCTTTTTGGAATCTCTTTCATGACCAATGCTTCCGTAGAAGTAATGATTCTTTTTTTATCTGGCTCCATTCCTGGAAAAAAGTTAGGTTTTGAACCAGTTGCAATAATAATATTCTTAGAAGTGATGTTGGTTTCACTTCCATCATTTGCCGTAATTTTAATCGTGTTTTTATCAACGAATGAACCTAAACCGTGAATTACTTCAATTTTGTTTTTATCCATTAAAAATTTAACACCTGCGCACGTTTGAGAAACAACATCGCTTTTACGTTGAATCATTTGCGTGATGTTTGCTTGAACATCTTTTACATCAATTCCGTGTTCTTTGAAATTATGGATGGCATTATGGTAATGTTCCGATGAATCTAACAACGCTTTAGAAGGAATACAACCAACATTTAAACATGTACCACCTAAAGTGTCATATTTTTCAATAAGAGCTGTTTTCATTCCTAATTGAGCACAACGAAGTGCAGCAACGTATCCACCTGGTCCTGAACCAATAATTGTAATGTCGTAAGCGTTCATTTTATATTAATTTTTTACAAAGTTAGGATTAACAATTGATTTTATGAGCAATTTATGAATAAAAAAAGGGTCACTTTATTAAGTAACCCTTTCAATTTATTTTGTGAAAATTATCGTTTAATAAATTTCACTGTATCGTTTTGTTTTCCAGCAATTAATTTCACGATGTATGTTCCATTTGATAAATCATCACCGTCGATTTTAATTGTTTGAGCACCTTCAGAAACATTTTTCTCAGTAATTGTTTTAACCAATACTCCAGAAATAGAATACACGTAAACGCTTACATTCGAAGTTTCTTTTAAGTTGAATGTCAATGTTGCGTTATCTGTAGTTGGATTTGGATAAACTTTCAATTTCGTTTTAAACTCACTTCCGTTTGTTCCATTTCCATTTCCATCAATTCCTAAATAAGCAGCAGATGCCCAGATTCCACGACCGTAAGTTCCAATGTAAATTTCACCTGGTCTTCTGTTACCTTCGTTCCAAGTTCTCCAAGATTGACGCACATGGTAAACTGGTGTCCCTTCAAATCCTGCTGATGCATTTGACCAAGAACCACCACCGTTTTCAGATACAAATACACCATTTGACGTTCCAACAACAATTACATCTGAATCATCTCTATCAATAATTCCATCATAACAAGCAACTGCAGGATTAGTAATTGAAGTTAAAGCAGTGAATGTAGGTGATGAACTCGTTGCATTTAACGATCGTTTCATTGCTCCTCCAAATCCTGAAAACACAACTAAATCATTTGCATTGCTCGGATTTACTGCAATACCTTGGTAGTTTGATGTCGTAATTTGTGTTTTGGTTGTTCCAATTGGAGCCATTGCCATACCCGTAATATCATTTACCCAATATCCTGCTTTTTTCTTAAAGTCAGGATCAGAAATATATGCACTGCCTAAGCCATCAATTCTGTAAACACCACCAGCACCTGTAGAAATGTAACAATGGTTTAAATTTTTAGAAAATTCAACATCAACAGTAATTGATTCATTACTACCTGCATTTCCACCGCCAATTCCTTGTGCTATTTTCACCCAAATAGGAGCTAAAACGCCAAGTTGTAACGCGCTTCTAGTTCCCCAGATTTCTCCACCATTTATGTTAACATAAAATAAGAACCATGATTGGTATGGATCCTGTACCATTAAAGTATCCCAAGAAACATTAATTTTATAAGTATCTGTTCCTAAACTTAATTTTTTACCATTGTTAGGATTGAACGCATAATAGTGTGTATAAGTTCCTTTACTTTGAACAACAACGATTCCGTCACCAGCAGGATAATGAACGGTTAGGGTATCACCAATTGATGGATTTGTAGGAGTTCCAGCAGCACTTGCAAATGGTGTCCATCCATAATTTCCAATCAAAACAGTTTGTCCATTGATTGCATTTACAATTGAAACATCTAAAATAGTATACGCTGGATTAAAATATGCTGTATCATCAAAGTACAAATTAGTAGTTGTTGTATATTTCATACTATCTCCTGTAGCTTTACTTGGAATACTTATCTTATCACCAGCCGTATAATTTTTAGTTGGCAAGAAAATAACAGAATCTTTAGAATTTAAATCGTAATACTCTGCTAAAAACATAGACGATTGAAAAGGATGAATAGATCCTTCTGTTCCAATAGCGGCATAAGTAGTTGGTAAAGCAGGAACAAAAGAACCCCAACTTTGACCTCTATCACTTGAACGAGAAAACGAGTTGTAGTAAATACTTGAGAACATTATACTTGGATTGAAGAATGAAATCTCACACGACATCCCATCACCGCCTCCAACTTCTCTAAATTCTTTAGTATTCAAAAAGTGATCGTTGTACGTTGTTCCGTTATCTTGAGCACCACCCATTACAGACCCATCTTTATCGAAAGCAATACCATAATATTGTGTTACATTGTAACCTCTATTTGCAGGATACCAAGTTTGACCTTCATTAACCGTTATTCCAACACCGCCATCATTTCCAACATACAATCTTCCTGTGTTGTCCCATTTCATTTCATGGTTATCAGCGTGAACATATCCTGGAGAAGATGGAGCTAGAAACCATTGTGATAATTTTTGAAAACCACCATAAGCGGGGCTACTCGTTGTTTGCGTCCATTTCCAAATGTCGATTCCACCGATTAATATTTTTTCATTATCCGTTGCTGAGACAGAAACAATTGAATTATACGTCCCTTGATTTCTGTAAATATCTAAGTTACTTGGTGTTCCTGATGGACCAACGAATTGTGACCAAGTTTGACCATTGTCGTGAGAAACATTCATACCGGATAAATTTGCATTTGTTCTTACAGCGTAAAGTGAATAATTTCCACCAATTTTATTTGGTGAAATAGCATATTCAATACGTTGTGAACCAACTGGAACAACTGTTGCTCCTGAACCAGATTTATCTGTCCAAGTTGTGCCTCCGTCTGTTGAAACGAATGTTTTATTTGAACTAAAGGCACCAACAATTACTTGCCCATCTTTAGAAACTTTAAATGCAGAACAAGCACCAGAAACTCCTGTAACACTTGTTAGAGCAGCGTCTCCAACTTTCCATTTTTTCAAACCTGAACTAGTCGCCATCCAAACAAAATTGTCAACATCATTTGATTCAACTTCAGTACTTGCAGTTGTGCCTGGAATTTTAGCCCATGTTGCACCAGCATCAGTTGAATACCAGACACCATTTCCAGGAGCCCATCCTTCTTGATTTGATCCTGTTGCAACATACAATGTTCCATCAAGTGTTTGTGTCATACTAGAAATATTTGGCGAAGCGCCTGCATCGATATATGAATCTACTCTTGTCCAAGTATTCGCTCTGTTTTCTGTAACAAAAATACCTCCAGAAACACCACCAGCCCAAACACGGTTTACGTTTGAACGATCAACTTGAATTGCACGCGTTCTACCTCCAATATTATCTGGGCCTCTTTCAACGAAAGAAATACTTTTGTTTTTAGGAAGCGTTAAAAGTTGTTTTTCGATCAATTCCAATTTTGCAGAAGAAATGCGTTCTCCAGTAGTTTCATCAATGTAACGAGCTTCTAACCATTTTTGAGCATCATTTGCACTTTTACTTTCCATTGAAGGCAAGTCTTTTTGAGCATATTGACCATTGTTTTCAATTCCCCAAGGACTAACAACAACGATTGCTGCAGCTGCAACAATACCTACTATTCCAAAGATTATTTTTGTTTTTTTCATCGTGTAATTATTACAAAATTAAAGTAATGCGACCGCCAAATTAATAAAAAATCAAAACATATGTTAATTTATCATTACTTTTTTGAGTCTATTTTTCAAAATTATTAATTAATCGTTTTAAGTCTATTCTTTATGATTCAATTTTCAACTAAATTATACAGGTCTAATGTTTAAAACAAATGCTTTTCAGCGTGGTAGGATGAACGAACTAACGGTCCACTTTCCACATATCTAAAACCCATTTCCATACCGATTTTTTGATATTTATCAAAGCGTTCGGGTGTTACAAATTCCACAATTGGTAAATGTTTTGGCGTAGGCTGTAAGTATTGACCCAATGTTAGAATATCAACGTTGACACTGCGTAAATCTTCCATTGTTTCAATGATTTCTTCATCCGTTTCTCCTAATCCCAACATGATGCCAGATTTTGTGCGCATGCCTCCTTTTTTCAAGCGAAACAACACCTCTAAACTACGGTCATATTTTGCTTGAATACGCACTTGTTTTGTTAAGCGGCGAACGGTTTCTAAATTGTGACTCACAATTTCTGGTGCTACTGTAATTATGTTTTGCAAATTCTCCCAATTTCCAGCGAAATCTGGTATCAAGGTTTCTAAAGTTGTGTCAGGCGATTGATGACGAATTGCATTTACCGTTTGCACCCAAATTCCTGAACCACCGTCTTTCAAATCATCTCTGTCAACGGATGTAATCACAGCGTGTTTTATACCCATCGTTTTAACACTGTGCGCAATTTTCCCTGGTTCAAATTCATCTACTTCTTCTGGTCGCCCTGTTTTCACAGCACAAAATCCACATGAGCGTGTACAAATGTTGCCCAAAATCATAAAAGTAGCAGTTCCTTCACCCCAACATTCTCCCATGTTTGGGCAACTTCCGCTTTCACAAATTGTATGTAATTTATGCTCATCAACTAGCGACCTAACTTTGCGGTAGTTTTCACCAATTGGCAATTTTACACGCAACCATTTCGGCTTCTTGATTCGAATTTCAGAATTATCTTTCAGACTTATTTCACTCATTTTATAACTAATCGTGCTTCTTTTTTAAACTCCATAACCTATAACAATTCATTTACTTGAAATGTTCGTTATTTCACAGGCTCAAATAAAAAGCTTATTTTTACCAATTAAAATCGTTTTTGATTTCAAAGAACAAAGTTACAAAACAAATTTTTGATAATTTTATGATTACAGCAGAAGTTGAATATTTGGGAGGTTTGCGAACAAAATGTACACACATTAATTCGAACACTTCAATTATTACAGATGCACCAATCGATAACAATGGTTTAGGTCAAGCTTTTTCACCAACAGATTTAGTTGCAACGGCTTATGCTTCTTGTATGTTGACAATCATTGGAATTTATTGCAAAGAACATGGCGTATTTTTTGAACATGCAAAAGCAAGCGTTGAGAAAATCATGGAAGCGAACCCAAGAAGAATTGGTAAAATTGTAATTCACATTGATTTTAAAGGCAATAACTGGACAGATTTAGAAGCTGAAAAAGTAATTAGAGCAGGGAAAGCATGTCCTGTTGCTAAAACTTTAGGTGATAATGTAGCGGTTGAATTTTCAATCGTATATAAATAAAAAGAAATGGAAAATAGAAGAATGGAATACAAAAAGTTTGAACGTAAAAAATCAGCTGAAGATGTGATTTTTGGTGTGCGTGCTGTTATCGAAGCAATTAAAGCAGACCGTGAAATCAATAAGATTTTGATTCAAAAAGGGATGAATAAGGATCTTTTTTCTGAATTAAAAGATGCTTTAGCTGGTAGAGATTTTCAATTGCAATTTGTTCCTGTTCAGAAACTAGATGGTGTTATTGAGGGCAATCACCAAGGCGTTATTGCCTATGTTTCGCCAATTGAATACCAATTAATTGAGCCATTTGTTGAAGAACGAATGGAAAGAGGTGAGAAGCCGTTGATTTTAGTATTAGATCGAATTACGGATGTTCGTAATTTCGGAGCGATTGCTCGTACGGCTGAATGTCAAGGTGTTGACGCAATTTTAATTCCTTCTAAAGGTTCTGCTCTAGTTACAGCGGATGCAATTAAAACTTCTGCTGGTGCGTTGAATCGTATTCCAGTATGTAAAACAACTAATTTAAAAGATTCGTTGTTTTATTTACAACAGTTGGGAATGCGTATTGTTGCTTGTACAGAAAAATCTAAAATTCCTTTGTATGAAGTCAATTTAAGAGGTTCTGTTGCCATAATTCTTGGTTCAGAAGAAGATGGAATCACTTCTGATTTATTGAATTTATCAGACATTAAAGCGAAGATTCCAATGCGTGGAGAAATTGCTTCGATGAACGTTGGCGTTGCAGCTGGTATGATTTTGTATGAAAAAACACGTCAAGAATTACGCGACTAAAACCGTTTGAATGCTAAAGTGGCTCAAAAATCATCGTTACTTTTTTTTATTGCTTGGCATTGGCTTCCTTTTTCGTTGTTACTTTATTATTGAGCAAGGTTTATCCAATGATGAATTAAGTGCATGGAATAGAACGCAAACAACTTCATGGAATGAATTGTGGTTTTATGGAATTCAAGTAGGGGATATGCACCCTGGTTTTTACCAAGTTTTTTTGTGGATTTGGGTACATTTATTTGGCGATAGTGAATGGTCATTACGATCAACCGGTTTGCTCTTTTTTGTACTTAATTCATGCTTAATTTATCACATTGCGAACAAATATTTCTCAAGGTTTAGTGGATTGTTAACGCTGGCCTTGTTGACAGGTTTATCCTTTGCAGTGACAAACAGTGTTTTTGCGCGACCTTACAATTCAGGAGAGTTTTTTGTTTTAGTAAGTTTTTTAAGTATTCTCCAAATCAAACACACTTCAAGTTTTCATTGGAAATGGGGTTTATTCTTGATTATTGGATTTCTTGGCGCCATGCTTTCGCATTATTTCGCGTTTTTGACAGTTGGAATACTCGGCTGTTGCGCCTTGTTTTTTATCGGAAAAGATAAAATTAAATGGCTTTTATTGGCTGGAATCATAAGTCTTGTTGGTTTTGCCCCTCATTTATCTGTGACCATGTTTCATTTGAGTCGTGGCGGATTAAATTGGTTACCAGCACCAAATTGGACGTGGATTTTTGAGTTTATTTATTTATATTTTAATGAGTCATTAATTTTAGTTTTCTTTTTTGCGTTGATTTTTGGTGGATTATTCTTCTTGCGTAAAAAAGAATTGTCAACTTCCATTAATGCGAACAAAAAATTTGGAATCACCGTATTCTCCGTTGTCTTCATCGTTGCATTTATTTTGTCTTATGCGCTAACTCCTATCTTACGAGAAGCTGCAATGGTTTTTATTTTGCCTTTTCTTTTCCTGGGAATCGTTCCGTCTGATGTTCAACTAAATGAAAATCAGAAATGGAATGTTTTGAAATTAATTGTTACGCTATCGATTACGCACAGTGTTATTCTCTATCGGATTCAAGAGCCAATTCATTTCGGCGTTTTTCGGGAACAAGCGGCGTTTATAAATCATGCGCAACACAACTATGGAAGTGGTAATATTGAGTTTGCTTCAGCTTACAATGATATTTCGTATGTTAACTATTACTTAAAGCATCCAATAAAAGAACCAATTCGCGACTGGACATCTGAACAAGCATTAATTGAATTAAATGATCGCGTCGTCAAATCAACTAAAAACTATTTTTGTTTTTCTGAAACAACGGTTGAATTGACACCAATGTACCAAGTATTAATACGACAAAAATTCCCACATTTAATAAAAGAATTAAAGTTACCTTATTCTACAGCTTACATTTACAGTAAAGGAACAGAAAATAATAAATTGAAAAAAATTGCATCAGAAAAAGTTACTAGATCATATGAGACAAGCGCTGAGTTTTTTGGAGATTTTTCAGTTGAAATTTCTCGCTTACCTTCGTTAAATAAACGTTCTGATTATTATACTTTGCAAACAGAAGGAATAGTTGACTCAACGGGTTCCTTTTATTTAGTGGCAACAATCTTGCGGGATAATGAAATGCTAATGAAAAATGACCAACCTTATTTTTACCATGCTTTTGATTTATCTAAATTTGATACTCGAAATGATGGATTAATAATAAGTGCTTTTAGACTTCCAAAAGATTTAAAAGGAAGCGATGTGTTGAAAATTTACGCTTGGAATCCTCAAAAAAAGGCGCAAAATTTGAAAGCGATTAAATTGTATTTGAGTAACTAATTGAATTACAAATTAGTTTTAAAAACCCAAGGCAATAAAGCGGGTAACTCGTTTAAATCTTTGATTTTGTGACCATCTACTGGAGATTTGAAATCGTTGAATGGATCAAAAAGAATGCCTTTCAAACCATAATTTAAAGCGCCCAACACATCTACTTCAAAATCATCACCAATCATCACTGAGTCTGCTGTTGAAGCATTTGCTTGCGTTAAGGAATGTTTGAAAATCGCTGGATTTGGTTTATTGTATCCAACATCTTCTGAACACACAATGACATCAAAAAAATCAATTAAACCTGAATTTTTCAGTTTAATGTATTGCACTTCTTTAAACCCATTGGTAATAATGTGCATGTTGTAGCCTTCTTTTTCTAGGTCTTTTAATGTTTCTATAGCATTGGGAAAAAGTGCCGTTTGCTGTGGAGAAAGTTCAACGTAACCATCGCTCAATTTTTTCACCAAGTCTTCATCGTTGATAGAAAAATGATTTAAAGTTACACGGAATCGTTCGTCTCTTAACACCTCTTTTTTTAAACGACCTGCACCATACTCTTTCCACAATTGTGCATTTTTTAATTTATAGTGTCCGTAAAATGCATGAAAATTAGCAATGTGTTGCTGCAATCCGTGGTGATGAAACAATTGCGTTAAAGCAATTTTAGAATTTTTTTCAAAATCCCAAAGTGTTCTGTCTAAATCAAAAAATAAATGCTTGTCAGTCATCTCAGATTAAATAAGAGATCACTGTTAATATCATCCCGTTCAATGCTAAGCCGAATAAAATAATTGGATAGGTCATTTTAGATTTACCATACATTTTTGCAGCGATGATTGTGCCTATTGGAATGGATAAAATGAAAGGGCCTAGAATGCAAATTCCATACATTCCAAACTTGTTTTTAATTTTTAAAATCAAGCGTTTAGACTTGGAAGATTTGCGTTTAATTGGTTCATTATTGGCGATTTTTCGTGCTTTTCTTTTTTCGCTTATTCTCATCAAGAATCCACTGAAAAAGTAGAAAAATGTTGCACTCAAAACGCCCCCTATTAACGCTGCAAAATACGTTTCCCAAAAAGGTAAACTTAACGCTCTTCCAGATGATGGCGCCAATAAAAACTTTACAGTTGCTAATGCTAAAACACTACTAATTGCTGTCCAATTCATGCGGTAAAATTAACATTTAATTCCATAAGCTAAATCTCCAGCATCGCCTAATCCAGGAACAATGTAAGATTGAGCGGTTAATTCACTGTCAATTGCAGCGACCCAAATATCCGTGTTCATCGGCAAGTGTTTTTGAACAAAATTTATGGCTTCTTGAGTTGCAATAGCTGAAACAACAATAATTTTAGAAGGATTTCCTTGTTTTAAAAGTGCTTTGTAAACTGTTACCATCGAACTTCCAGTTGCTAACATTGGATCGCTGATGATGACAACTTTATTATCGATTGTTGGAGCAGCTAAGTATTCAACATGAATATCAAATTCTTCTTCCGACGAATGTCTTCTGTAGGCAGAAATAAAGGCGCTATCCGCTTTGTCAAAATAATTTAATAGGCCTTGATGCATAGATAGTCCAGCTCTTAATATTGTTGCCAATACAGGTTGCTCGGAAATCACATCGACAGTTGCAATTGCTAAAGGTGTAGTAACTTCAATTGTTTTAAAATGCAAGGTTTTAGAAACTTCATACGCCATAATTTCAGCGATTCGTTCGAAGTTTTTGCGAAATCTCAACGGATCTTTTTGAATTTCAACGGATCTAATTTCGCTTAAAAATGTACCTGTTATTGATCTGGTATCGGATAAATTATGCAGCATAAACAATTGTTTTTATAAAAGTAAGTTAAAAATGCAAATAAATTATTTTTAGAATTATAATTAATCATAAAAAGTGATACTATTTTGAATGCTGTCCAATTGAAAAAAAGTAACTTTGTATCATGTCTGAAAAAGCAACCATTAACTTATCTGTTTTTAAACGCCTAATTGCTTATGCAAAGCCATACAAAGGCATTTTGTTGTTGGCTGTTTTGAGTACATTGACATTATCAATTTTAGGACCAACGCGTCCAGCTTTGATTGGAAACATGGTCAATAATTACATCATCCAACACCAAGATGGTAATATGTTATTTTTCTGGTCAATGATCATCATAGGAATGCTTTTATTAGAAGGTGTTTTACAATTTACGAGTTCTTATTTATCTAATTTATTGGCTCAGTCTGTCATTAGCGACATTCGTCAGAAAATATTTGGTCATATTCTAAGTTTTAGAATGCGTTATTTTGACGGAACACCAATTGGTGCATTAGTTACGCGTGTTGTTTCAGATTTAGAAGCGATAACAGAAGTTTTTTCAGCAGGATTAATGGACATTGCAGGTGATTTATTGTCACTCATAATTATTTTAATTTGGATGTTTACTAGTAATTGGGAATTATCAATTATGGTAATTATTCCAATTCCAATTCTCTTATTTGCAACTCGAATTTTTGCACGTGCCATGCGTGATTCATTTCAACTGGAGCGCGCGCAGGTAACAAAATTGAATAATTTTGTGCAAGAACGATTGACAGGCATGAACATCGTTCAATTGTTTAACCGTGAAAAACAAGAATATGCTGGTTTTGAAGAAATCAACAAAGGTCACCGTCAAGCGCATATTAATGCTGTTTGGGCGAATTCGATTTTCTTTCCAGTGGTTGAATTATTAAGTTCTTTATCGATTGCTTTGTTGTTGGTTTATGGTGCATTAAAAGTAGGAGGGAAGTCTCAAAAAGAAATTAGTAACATGTACGGTGAAATTATTTCATTCATTTTATGGGTGAACATGTTATACCGTCCAATTCGTCAATTAGCAGATAAATTCAATATTTTACAACGAGGGACAGTTAGGGCGGAACGTGTTTTTGAGATTTTAGATTTAGAAGAACACATCCAAGATAATGGAACAATTAGCGCATGTGATTTCAACCAGCCAATTGTTTTTAAAAATATTTCTTTTGCCTACAAAAATGAAGATTGGGTATTGAAAAACATTGATTTAATTATTGAACCAGGTTCAACCGTTGCATTTGTTGGCGCAACTGGCGCAGGAAAATCCACTATTGTAAATCTTTTGGGAAGATTTTATGAATACCAAAAAGGATCAATTTTCATCGGTGAAACAGATTTACAAGAAATAGAATTAAGCTATTTGAGGAAAAATATTGCCATTGTTTTACAAGATGTGTTTTTGTTTTCAGATTCAGTTCACAACAACATTACGTTAGGAGACCCATCAATTTCGCGCGATCAAGTAATCGCTGCAGCAAAAGCAGTTGGGGCGCATGATTTCATTTCAAAATTACCAAATGATTACGATTATCAAGTGGGTGAGCGAGGTGGTGTTTTATCCGTTGGACAACGCCAATTGCTATCTTTTATTCGCGCAAGTGTTTACAATCCTCACATTTTAATCTTGGACGAAGCAACGTCAAGTGTTGATAATGAATCCGAAGAAATGATTCAAAATGCCACTGCTCAATTAACGAAAGGGAGAACTTCGATTGTCATCGCTCATCGATTGTCAACAATTCAAAATGCGGATAAAATCATCGTGTTGGACAAAGGTGAAATCAAAGAAATGGGTTCACACGGAGAATTGTTGCAGAAAGAAGGGTACTACAGAAAACTGTACGACATGCAATTTAATGAAGAAACACTATGACAGGTTTAAAAATTGGCGGTGTTCCTGAACATTTTAATCTTCCTTGGAGAATGGCAATTGAAGAAGGTGATTTTAAAAAAATCGGACTTGATCTTCATTGGAGTGATATGAACGGCGGAACAGGTCAAATGATTCGTGGATTAGAAACGGGTTCAATAGATATTGCAGTATTATTGACGGAAGGCATTACAAAAGCAATTTTAGAAGGATTGCCAGCTAAAATCATTCAAGTTTATGTCGTTTCTCCCTTGCATTGGGGAATTCACGTTCCCTATCATTCCGACATTAAAAACGTCAAAGAATTAGAAGGAAAAGTATTTGCGATTTCACGGATTGGTTCTGGTTCTCACTTGATGGCTTATGTAAAAGCAGACCAAGAAGGTTGGAATACCGACGAACTAAAATTCAACAGTGTAGGAGATGTTTACGGAGCACTTTGGGCTTTAGGAAAAGATGAAGCTCAAGGCTTTTTGTGGGAAAAATACACTACTTTTCCATTTACGGAGCAAGCAAAATGTCGCTACATCGATGAGGTTGTTACGCCATGGCCATGCTTTGTTATTGCAGTTAGAACAGAAGTTTTAGAACAACATGCAACATTATTGAAAGAAATGTGTTTAATTGTCAATCAAAAGGCAAAAACACTAAAAAATAGTGAAAATGCTGCAGCTGTGATTTCGTGGAGATACAATCTAAAACCATCACAAGTTCAAAATTGGTTGATTGAAACTGACTGGAATTATGATGGAAAAGATTTTCCAACGGCTTTTGAAAAAACGATAGATTATTTAATAAAATTAAACTTATTGCCTCCTTCTTCTAAAGAAAATTGGCAAGAAAAATTATTTTGAATTACACCATTTTATGAAAACAGGCGTATTATTAATTCAGTTAGGAACTCCAGATAGTCCATCAACAAGCGACGTTAGAACGTATTTATCCGAATTTTTAAATGATCCACGCGTAATTGATTTACCGTGGCTATTAAGAAAAATTTTAGTGAATGGAATTATCGTTCCATTTAGAGCACCTAAATCTGCTAAAATTTACAAAGAGTTATGGAACGTTGGGAATGGTGTTTCTCCATTAAAAACGCATACTGAAAATGTGGTGAAGTTAGTGCAAGAACGCTTCAATGCAGATGATGTAACGATTGAAATGGCTATGCGCTATCAAAATCCATCTATGGATAGTGTGCTAAGTCGCATGCAAAAAGCGCATTATGACCAATTGATTATTATTCCACTATTTCCTCAATACGCAAGTGCTTCTTCGGGTTCTGCGATTGAAAAAGCAATGAATATTATTCGTAAATGGTGGGTAATTCCTTCGGTGAAAATCGTTAGCCAATTTTACGAGCATGAAGGTTACATCAATTCTGTTGTTGAACGTGCGAAGCAATTTGATTTGTCAGATTACGATCATATTTTATTTTCTTACCATGGCTTGCCTGAACGTCAAGTTGACAAGGTGTATGAAGATACGGATTTGTGTGCTGACCAACCTTGTGAGACTGAAATTAATGAAGAAAATAAATTCTGTTACAAAGCGACAAGTTATGCTACCACACGCTTGATTGCAGCTAAATTAGGATTGAAAGAAGAAGATTATACGGTTTGTTTTCAATCGCGTTTGGATAAAAAATGGCTGACACCTTTTTCGGATAAAGTGGTAGAAGAATGGGGTAAAAAAGGAGCGAAAAAATTATTGGTTTTTAGTCCAGCTTTCGTGGCAGATTGTCTAGAAACAATTATTGAAATCGGTTCAGAGTACCAAGAAATATTTGAAGAACATGGGGGTGAAAAAGTACAATTAGTACCAAGTTCAAACGATCATGTTTCATTCATTGATTGCGTAACTGATTTAATAAAAGAACGTTTATAAGAAATGGTTTTTTTATAACAAAGGAGTTTCGTAAATTTGCAGTCGATTTAATAAAATGCAGTCGACCTAATATTAAAATAAGTACATAAAAACAAAACATGAGTAATACAACAGAAAAATTAGCTTACAAAGTAAAAGACATTAGTCTTGCTGAGTGGGGACGTAAAGAAATTACATTAGCAGAAGCTGAAATGCCAGGATTAATGGCGCTTCGTGAAGAGTTTGCAGGTAAAAAACCATTAGCAGGTGCGCGCATCGCTGGTTGTTTACACATGACGATTCAAACAGCTGTTTTAATTGAAACATTGGCTGATTTAGGAGCTCAAGTTTCATGGTCTTCTTGTAATATTTTTTCTACGCAAGATCATGCAGCAGCAGCAATTGCAGCAGCAGGAATTCCAGTTTATGCTTGGAAAGGGATGAACGAAGAAGAATTTGATTGGTGTATCGAACAAACAATTTTCGCGTTTGAAGGTGGTGAGCCATTAAACATGATTTTAGATGATGGTGGTGATTTAACGAACATGGTTTTTGACCGTTTTCCTGAATTAACTGCTGGAATTAAAGGACTTTCTGAAGAAACGACAACAGGTGTTCACCGTTTATACGAGCGTGTTAAAAACGGAACATTAGTAATGCCTGCAATCAATGTAAATGATTCTGTTACTAAATCTAAATTTGATAACAAATACGGATGTAAAGAATCGTTAGTTGATTCAATTCGTCGTGCTACAGATATTATGATGGCTGGAAAAGTGGCTGTTGTTTGTGGTTACGGTGATGTTGGTAAAGGTTCTGCTGCTTCATTGAAAGGAGCTGGTGCGCGTGTTATCGTTACAGAAATCGATCCAATTTGTGCGTTACAAGCTGCAATGGATGGTTTTGAAGTGAAACGTTTGGATACAGTTATTGGTTTAGGAGATATTATCGTAACGACAACTGGAAATAAAGATATCGTTGTTGGTCGTCACTTCGAAGGAATGAAAGACAAAGCAATCGTTTGTAACATTGGTCACTTCGACAATGAAATCGATATGGCTTGGTTGAACTCAAATCACGGTTCTACTAAAAACACAATCAAACCTCAAGTTGATATGTACACGATCGCTGGAAAAGACATTATCGTTTTGGCTGAAGGTCGTTTAGTGAATTTAGGTTGTGCAACTGGTCACCCATCATTTGTAATGTCAAATTCATTTACAAACCAAACATTGGCACAATTAGAATTATGGGAAAACAGTGCAAACTACGGAAACGATGTTTACATGTTGCCAAAATATTTAGATGAAAAAGTGGCGCGTTTGCATTTAGCTAAAATTGGCGTTGAATTGGAAACACTTCGCAACGATCAAGCTGAATACATTGGTGTTGCGGTTGAAGGTCCATTTAAACCAGAACATTACAGATATTAATCAATTGATTAAATATATAAAAAGGAGGTTCAATTGAACCTCCTTTTTTTTGTGCTATACTTTTAACAAAGAAACGCTCCCCGTTACCGAAGAGCGTTTTATATAGTGACGTTTTTATTATCCGAACAAGTCGGGAAATAAGAAACGAGAAAGCGGACACTTTTCAGCGTCCGCTATAAGATTTTCAAAACTACTAAAAATCTATTTAAATTACATCATTCCAGGCATTCCACCAGGCATTCCACCCATTGAAGGTGCATTTTCTTCAGGCTCATCTGCAATGACACATTCTGTAGTCAATAACATTGAAGCAATAGAAGCAGCATTTTCAACTGCAATACGTGTAACTTTCGTTGGATCAATAACGCCTGCAGCATATAAATTTTCAAATACATCCGTGCGCGCATTGTATCCAAAATCGTCTTTACCTTCACGTACTTTTTGAACAATTACGGCTCCTTCACCACCAGCATTGGCGATAATTTGACGCAATGGCTCTTCAGCTGCACGTTTCACGATTTGAATCCCTGTCATTTCATCTTCATTCGCTCCTTTAAGCGTATCTAAAGTTGAAATTGAACGAATCAATGCAACGCCTCCACCAGGAACAATTCCTTCTTCCACAGCAGCTCTTGTTGCAGCTAACGCATCATCAACTCGGTCTTTTTTCTCTTTCATTTCAACTTCTGTTGGAGCTCCAACATAAAGTACAGCAACTCCGCCCGCTAATTTAGCCAAACGTTCTTGCAATTTTTCTTTATCGTATTCTGAAGTCGTTGCTTCAATTTGTGATCTGATTTGTCCAACTCGTGCAGCAATAGCGTCTTTTTCACCAGCACCGTTTACAATCGTTGTATTGTCTTTATCAATCTCAATTTTATCAGCAGTACCCAACATGTCCATTGTCGCATTTTCTAACGTGAAACCACGTTCTTCAGAAATTACTTGTCCTCCTGTTAAAATCGCGATGTCTTCTAACATTGCTTTTCTTCTGTCGCCAAAACCTGGCGCTTTAACTGCAGCAATTTTCAATGAACCTCTTAAACGGTTCACTACTAATGTTGTTAATGCTTCACCATCAACGTCTTCAGCGATGATAAGCAACCCTCTTCCTGATTGAACAATTGGCTCTAAAAGCGGCAATAATTCTTTCATGTTTGAGATTTTTTTCTCGTAGATCAAAATCAATGGTTTCTCCATTTCTGTGATCATTTTCTCTGTATTTGTAACAAAGTATGGAGAAAGATAACCTCTATCAAATTGCATACCTTCAACAGTTTTCACGTCTGTTTCAGTTCCTTTTGCTTCTTCAACAGTAATTACGCCATCATTTCCAACTACTTTCATCGCTTGAGCGATCAACGAACCAATTGTTTCATCGTTATTTGCTGAAATTGTAGCGATTTGTTTGATTTTATCATTGTCTGAACCAACTTCTTTAGAAAGTGCTTTTAAGTTTTTTACAACTTCAGCAACGGCTTTATCAATTCCACGTTTCAAGTCCATTGGATTTGCTCCTGCAGCAACATTTTTTAATCCTGCGCTTACAATTGCTTGTGCTAATACAGTTGCTGTTGTTGTTCCGTCACCCGCAATATCTGCAGTTTTTGATGCAACTTCTTTAACCATTTGTGCGCCCATGTTTTCAATTGGATCTTTCAATTCAATTTCTTTCGCAACAGTTACACCATCTTTTGTTATCTGAGGCGGACCGAATTTTTTACTGATTACAACATTTCGTCCTTTTGGACCAAGTGTAACTTTAACGGCATTTGCTAAAGCATCAACCCCTCTTTTCAATTTGTCTCTTGCTTCGATGTCGAAGTAAATTTCTTTTGCCATTTTTATAAATTTGTTTGATTAAATAATACCGTAAATATCTGCTTCACGCATGATTAAATAGTTTTTACCTTCTAGTTTTATTTCAGTTCCAGAATATTGACCGAACAAAACGGTATCGCCAACTTTTACAGTCATTGGCTCATCTGATTTTCCTGATCCTGCAGCAATTACTGTTCCTTTCAATGGTTTTTCTTTCGCTGTGTCAGGAATGATTAATCCACTTGCTGTTGTTTGCTCTGCTGGGGCTGGTTCAATTAGAACGCGATCCGCCAAAGGTTTAAAATTAATCGACATGTGTTATAAATTTTAAATTAGTTAGTTTGATTTTACCAAATGTATGCCATTCATTTGAAAGCGACAATTTTACATTTTTTGGCGACTATAGCTCAAAAAAAATGTCAGCATGTATGACATACTGACATTTTAAAAAATAAGATTTTTCTTTATTTATTTTGCGTTGGAGCAGGTTGACCTTTTCCAGCAGGATTTTGATTTTGGTTTTGTTCTTGTTGCGCTTGTTCTTGCATAACTGGTTCAGGCGTTTTTGTTCTCAACGTAATAATTATACTTAGAAGCATAATCGTTCCAGCTAATGTCCAAGTAGCTTTATCAATAAAGTCACTTGTTTTTTGAACACCACCAATTTGTTGTGCTGCACCAAAGTCAGAACTTAAGCCTCCGCCTTTAGGATTTTGAACGTAAACTACAAGTACTAATAATACACTTGCTAAAATAATGATGATTGAAAATAACGTATCCATTGTTTATGTGTTTAATTTTTGTTTTAACTCTTCAATTTGGGATGCAAAGAAAATCTTTTTTTCTGGATAAATCAAGCATAATTGTTCATAAGCATAAATTGCTTTCGGATAATTTCCTTGAACTGCGAATATTTTTGCCAATGTTTCACTTACTGGCATTGCTGTAGAATCAAGGCTCTGCTTAGCTTTTTTAAGCGGAGAAAAGAATTCTGTTTTTTCTTTAACTGGTTCAAAAATTTCTTTAACTGGGCGAGAAATTTTTGGTTCATCTTCAATAAATTTTGTTAAAATTGAATCAATCCGGTCTTTTTCTTCATCAAAAAAGGCTCTTTTTTGCGCTTCATTTGATTGTAACCAGGAAGAAAATGACTGTTTTTCAATTGTTTCAGATGAAAAAACTGAAGTTATTTCATCATTAGTAGCTTCCTCTTCAACGTTTAGTTCTTCTTTTACTTCAGTCGGCAGCTCTTGAATGTGGTCCAGATTAAAATTTGAATTTATTGCTTCAGCGATGATTTCTTTATCAAAAGAACTTGGTTCGTTAACAATAGGTTCAATTATTCGCTCTTCATTTAAGGCTTGTATTTTTTCTTCTGATGATGCAATTGTTAAAGGAATATATCCTTCTTCATCTTCCAAATTTTCAGCTAATTCTTCCGTTGCAAGAATTGGTGTTAAAATGACTTCTATTGTTTCATCTTTATTCTCACTACTTGGTTTTACAAATTCCTGTTGAGTTACTTCTACCGCTTCTTGTTTATCAATATTAACCAGAACTTCTTCAGTTGAAACAATTATTTCATCTGTTTGAACAGACAAAGAAGTTGCCGAATTATTCTGGTGTATCAATTGATATAATTGTGCGCGATCAGAAATACGGTAGGCATATTTGTGCAATTCTTCATCGAAGCGAACATCAGCGTTAATTGCTAGGGTATTCAAATACAATAATGGAAAAACCTGAGAATACGGATACTTTTCAGAAAATAATTTTAAATCTTCTAAATCATTGGAGGAACACATGGTTGGTTGTGCTATTCGCTGTGCTATTTCTTCTAAGTTTAACATTACCAGTTTGAAAGTAATTTATTAACTACGTCTTGAACTATTTGTGCATTAATTTCTTCCAACAAGGTGTTTTCTATGCTTGAAATATCTGAATTTGAATCGTAATCAATAAATCGAGAACTTGTCATTTCAATTTTTTCTTCTTTTGGTTCGGTTATAAAGATAGTAAATTTTGCAGCAATTGTTAATCTGTTTTTTGCTGAATTATCCCCAACTTGCATTGCTACGGGCATTATTGAATAAGAGATAACAGCACCTTCCAATTGAACTTCACCCTTTCCAGTAGTTGAATTTAATTGCAAACGTGTATTGTTTTGAATGCCATCTTTTAAACTCTCCGTTAATTTCGCCGGAAGATTTAACGGAATATTAGGCGCTTCATTTTTTAATGTTCTTACCGAAAAAGTTTTCCATTCTTCCGGCATTGAACCTTTGTCAATTAATGACACACTTGATGGCCAGCAACTAGACAATCCAACAAGTAGCAAGATAATAAGTGAAAAATGTTTCATTCTAATAAGTTGTATTCTTTAATTTTTCGATACAGTGTTCGCTCAGAAATACCTAATTCTGCCGCCGCATATTTTCTTTTACCGCGGTGTTTCCCCAAGGCTTTTTGAATCAAATCCTTTTCCCGATCTTCCAAAGATAAGGATTCTTCAACTTCTTCATGAACTTCATATTCTGTGTTTTCATTTTCAATTGGAAAATTAGTTATTGGCTCATTTGCAGGCGGTAAAATTCGTGTCGAATTAATCGATTGATTTGCGTTGGCATGCATTTCTTGATACATGCGATTAATCACCTCCGTTTGATCACTATTCAAATCAATTTCACCTCCTTTTGCTATATCAATAACGATTTTTTTCAGCTCAGAAAGATCTTTTTTCATGTCAAATAAAAATTTATACATGATTTCTCTTTCTGAATAATTTTCGGATGAACTTTCATTTATCAATGAAGGCATTTTTTCGTTTTCAACAGGCAAATAGGAAGCAAGTGTAACCGCATCGATTTCTCTTGCTACTTCAATTACAGATATTTGTTCAACCAAATTTTTAAGTTGTCGAATATTCCCCGGCCAAGAATAAGCATTCAATAAAGATACTGCTTCTGGATTCAAACGGATGGATGGCATTCGGTATTTGTCTGCAAAATCACTCGCGAATTTTCGAAACAATAAATAAATATCTTCTTCTCGATTTCTCAAAGGAGGAAGTGGAATTGGAACTGTACTCAAACGGTAAAATAAATCTTCTCTGAATTTTCCGGATGCAATGGCACGTTGCATGTTTTCATTAGTTGCAGCAACCACTCGCACATTCGTTTTAATAACTTTCGACGATCCAACACGAATAAATTCACCAGTTTCAAGAACTCGAAGCAATCTTACTTGCGTTTGCATGGGTAATTCAGCCACTTCATCTAGAAAAATAGTACCGCCATTGGCCACTTCAAAATAGCCTTGTCTACTTCCCGATGCACCTGTAAAAGAACCTTTTTCATGCCCAAATAATTCAGAATCAATTGTGCCCTCTGGAATCGCTCCACAGTTGACAGCAATGTATTCCCCATGTTTTCTAGAACTAAGTTGGTGAATGACTTGGGGTATGATTTCTTTTCCGGTTCCGCTTTCCCCTGTTACTAAGACTGAAATATCAGTTGGCGCAACTTGAATCGCTACTTCCAATGCTCTGTTTAATAACTGTGCATTTCCAATAATTCCGAAACGTTGTTTAACTTGAAGTAAATTCATCGTATTATGGGTTAGTTGAACAGATTTCAACAACTTCACCGAGCAAAGTTGCAGAAGTACAATCAGTAATTTTAACCATTACATATTGCCCTTTTTTGAAATTATCTTTTGGGAAAATCACCATAGAATTCCGACTGTTTCGCCCGCATAAATGTTCTTCTGATTTTTTAGAAAAACCTTCAATTAGTACTTTATCTATCCTGCCAAGTTGTTTTTTATTCCATAAATGTGAATGTGATCGTTGTTTTTCTACAATCTCACTCAATCTTTTTCCTTTTATTTCTTCAGGAACATCATCTTCAAATTTCCGTTCAGCCAATGTTTTTGGTCGCTCAGAATATTTATACATGTACGCAAAATCGAATGTTACTTCATCCATTAAGCTTAATGTTTGCTGGTGTTCATCTTCCGTTTCTCCACAAAATCCAATGATCATATCTGTTGAAATTGCACAATCAGTTACAATTGAACGAATTGCATGGATGCGGTCTAAATACCATTCTCTAGAATAACCACGATTCATTCGTGCTAATACAGCTGAATTGCCAGACTGAACAGGTAAATGAATGTTGGAACAAATATTCTCGTATTTTTCCATCACATGTAAAACATCATCTGTCATATCTTTTGGATGCGACGTTGAAAAACGAACGCGCAAGTCAGGAGAAACGTGCGCCACCATTTCCATTAACTCCGCAAAATTTGTAGTTGGAATAGTGGCATCCTTCACAACGCCTTTAGAAGTTAAATTCCAGCGATAACTATCAACGTTTTGTCCCAATAACGTAACTTCTCTATAGCCATTTGCAAAGAGAGTTTTACATTCTTCAACAATTGTTTTTGGGTCTCGTGAACGTTCTCTACCTCTTGTAAAAGGTACAACACAAAAGGAACACATGTTATCACATCCTCTTGTAATTGACACAAAAGCTGAAACACCTCCTTTATCCAAACGAACGGGTGAAATATCTGCATACGTTTCATCGCGTGAAAGCAATACGTTTACAGCTTTTTGTCCTGTTCCAACTTCTTCAATCAAATTTGGCAAATCACGGTAAGCATCAGGACCAGCAACAAGATCCACCAATTTCTCTTCTTCTAATAAAGCTGTTTTTAATCGCTCAGCCATACAGCCTAAAATTCCGATTACTAAATCAGGATTTTCTTTTTTCTTTATTTTTAAATCACCTAAGCGAGTTCGAACGCGTGTTTCTGCATTTTCACGAATCGAACAAGTATTGATTAAAATTACATCTGCTTCGTCAACATTTCTAGTAGTTGAATAGCCTTCTTTAGCCATGATTGACGCAACGACTTCACTGTCTGAAAAATTCATTGCACAGCCATAACTTTCAACGTAAAGTTTTTTATTTCCTGAAGTTTCATTGGTTGGTAAAACAGTTGCTTCACCTTGTTTTGATTCGTCAATAACTTTGTTTTGTTCGAATTCCATTATTTGTACATTATTTTGCAGTACAAAAATAGTCAAATTTAAAAGCATGTCAAAATGTCAGTCTTATCTTTTGTTAAAAAAACTTTTTTTGCACCTATTTAACTCAATTAGAAAGCATGAATTCAACTAAGTGATTAATCTTTTTTTTTAATCATTTGTATTATCAATTGAAATAAACTTACTTTTGCAACTAATTTTTTGCATCAATCAGTTCAAAAATAAGCGCAAAATTATGGCTAAAAATCTCGTAATAGTTGAGTCACCTGCAAAGGCAAAAACCATTGAAGGATACCTTGGAAAGGATTATGTTGTTAAATCCAGTTTTGGTCATGTTCGTGATTTAGCGAAGAAAGGAGTTGCCATAGATGTCGCAAATGATTTTTTACCCAATTATGAAGTTTCAGCGGATAAAAAACAAGTTGTTGCAGAATTAAAGAAATTAGCAAAAGAGGCAGAAACAGTATGGCTAGCAACGGATGAGGACCGCGAAGGAGAAGCTATTTCTTGGCATTTGTACGAAACCTTGAATTTGCAGAAAAAAGAAACAAAACGTATTACGTTTAATGAGATAACAAAAACAGCTATTTTAAAAGCAATCGATAATCCGAGACAAATCAACCAAGAATTGGTAAATGCGCAACAAGCACGAAGAGTTTTGGATCGTTTGGTAGGTTTTGAATTGTCTCCAGTTTTATGGAAAAAAGTTCGACCGAGTCTTTCTGCTGGACGAGTTCAATCCGTCGCTGTTCGATTAATTGTTGATCGAGAAAAAGAAATAAATAAACACGCTACAGAAAGTTTTTTCAGAGTAAATGGAATATTTTCTTCTAAAAATGGAAAAATTAAAGCCGAATTATCGAAACAATTAACAAATAGCAAACAAGCTTCAGATTTATTAAATGCATGCATTAACGCAACATTTAAAGTAGGTGACGTGCAAAAAAAGCCTGCAACTAAATCTCCTTCAGCTCCATTTACAACTTCAACATTACAACAAGAGGCGAGTTTGAAACTTGGTTTTTCAGTTTCAAGAACAATGTCGGTAGCCCAACGTTTATATGAAGCAGGTAAAATCACATACATGCGAACAGATTCAGTTAATTTATCTGAAACTGCTATCAATGGTGCTAAAGCAGAAATTGAACATGCTTACGGAACGAACTATTCTAAACCAACAAAATACACGACTAAAAACTCAAATGCGCAAGAAGCGCACGAAGCGATACGCCCAACTGATTTTTCAGCACATTCTATAACTGGTGAACGCGAAGATGAACGTTTGTACGACTTAATCTGGAAACGAGCAATTGCATCTCAAATGGCGCATGCGCAACTGGAACGAACTACGATAAAAATTGAAACGAGTTCAATTAACGAGGTGTTTAATGCGAAAGGTGAAGTAATTAAATTTGATGGATTTTTACGTGTTTACATGGAATCATCGATTGAACAAGAAGAAAATGAAGAAGAAGAAGTTGCTGAAGACGGATTATTACCAGCTGTTGAAGTCGGAGAAGTATTAAACAATGACGAAATCACTGCGACAGAACGTTTTTCAAGAGCACCATCGCGATACGTTGAAGCTTCGTTAGTAAAGAAATTAGAAGAATTAGGAATTGGTCGACCTTCAACGTATGCACCAACAATTTCGACGATTCAAAAAAGAGGATACGTTGAAAAAGTTGAACGAGATGGCGATTTAAGATCGTATCAAGTATTAAAATTAAAAAACCAGCAAGTTGTTGATGAGGTAAAAACTGAGACAACTGGAAAAGAAAAAAATAAATTATCCCCAACTGATATAGGAATCGTTGTAACTGATTTCTTGCAAGAACATTTTGATTTAATCATGGATTATAATTTCACCGCTAAAGTGGAACAAGAATTTGATGAAATCGCAAATGGAATGTTGAAATGGACTGATATGATTCGTGAGTTTTACGACCCATTTCATAAAAATGTTGAAGATACTTTAGAAAATTCTGAACGAGCTAGTGGTGAACGTGAACTAGGATTTCATCCTGTAACTGGAAAAAGAATCATTGTTCGTATCGGTCGTTTTGGACCAATGGTGCAAGTTGGTGATGAACAAACAGATGGCGAAAAACCGCAATTTGCTTCGTTGCAAAAAAACCAATCAATTGGAAATATTTCATTGGAGGATGCTTTAGAGTTGTTTAAATTACCACGAACACTGGGAGAATTTGAAGAGTTAACAGTTAAAGCAAATGTTGGTCGATTTGGACCCTACATCCAACACGGAAAAATCTTTGCTTCCATTCCAAAAGAAGAAAGCCCAATGGACATATCGTTCGACAGAGCAGTTGAAATAATTTTACTGAAACGTGAATCAGACGCCAATAAGATCATTAAAATTTTCACGGAGGATGATGACTATCAATTATTAAATGGCCGTTGGGGAGCGTATTTAAAAGTTGGTAAAAATAATTTTAAATTGCCTAAAGGAACAGATGCTGAGAAATTAACATTTGAAGAATGTAAAGTTATTGAGGCTTCACAAGCTAAACCTTCCCGTAAAACAATTGGAAAAGCTGCTCCGAAAGCAAAGGCGAAACCAAAAGCAAAAACAGCAACAAAAGCAAAGGCAAAACCAACAGTGAAAAAATAAAACGTTCGTTTGACAAGGAGTTTTATAAACATTTGCATCTTTAATACTTTATATCATTAGCTTCAATTGAAGTGCTTTTTCAGGTAGATTTGAAAAAAATCGAATAATGAAAGATATTTCTATCTACTTCTCACCGATAGAAGAGCAAGATGTTTTTGATGACCAACAGATTGGCAACATCATACAACAGCATACAATAAATGGTTTTCCAGACTTAGTAAAAGGTGGACTAGCATTACTTTATGTTCCAGAATATAGAGGAGATTCAACCGTTTCTATTGAAAAAAATTCTGTTGAATTTAGATTGCAATTCTATAAATTATTCATTGGTTCAACTTGGAATTTTCCGCTTTTTGATTTAGGAGACATTCAAGCTGGAGCAACCTTAAATGACACCTATTTTGCGCTTTCTCAATGTGTTTCTGAATTGGTGAAGCATCAAATTATCCCAATAATTATTGGCGGAAGTCATGATTTAAATGTTGCAATTTACAAAGGATACTCAACACTTGAGCAAATGGTTAACAGCTGTTCGATTGATGCACAATTAGATCTTGGAAACCCAGATTTACCCGTTTCTTCAAATGGATATTTAAGTCATTTGTTGTTAGATCGACCTTGTTACTTATTCAATCATGCAAATGTTGGCATGCAAGCACCGTTGGTTTCACCCGTTGAATTTGAGTTACACGAAAAATTATTTTTTGACATTTGTCGCTTAGGAGAATTTAATACAGATTTTAGAAAAGCAGAACCACATTTGCGAAATGCTGATATTTTAAGCATTGATCTGACAGCAGTTAAAGCAAGCGAATTAGGCTCTAATGCGTATCATGCGCCAAATGGTTTTTTAGCAGATCAAATCTGTCAAATCAGCAAATATGCTGGCATCAGCGACAAGTTAACTTCATTCGGTATTTTTAATTATTACAGTAACAGTAATCAATTATTGGTTGACGCCTTAATTGCTCAAATGATTTGGTACTTTATCGATGGAGTCTCTCAGCGGGTTGGTGACTTTCCTGTTGGCACTAAAAAAGATTACATTAAGTTCACCGTTCACATCGACGATTTTAAAAATGAATTAATTTTTTATAAAAGCAATAAATCAGACCGATGGTGGCTGGAAGTACCTTTTCCGAGTTCGTCAAATTCAAAATACGATCGTCATCATCTTGTTCCTTGTAATTATGAAGATTATGAACGTGCAATGAAAAATGATATTCCTAATTTATGGTGGAAAACGTATCAGAAATTAGTTTAATTTATTTCCTTCATCTACTTGATAATAGGGTCGATAGCAATTTTAGTAAAATTTTTAACAGAAGATTTACCTAAAAAATTTCTTTTTTAAATTAAATTAATTATTTTAGTCCCCTAATTGGAGAGAAATTACTACTTTTTTCTAGTTTTTTATAAGCAAGAGACACACTAAATATGAAGAAAAAAATTATTCTTTTAGCCTCTTTATTTTTTGTAGCATATGGAAACATTATGGCACAACAAGATAAATTGATCACTCATTTCATGTATGACAAGATGAGTATTAATCCTGGCTCAACAGGGATTGAAGATGGTATTTGCGCTACTTCTCTATATAGAAATCAGTGGGACAAAATTAGTGGAGCGCCAAATTCAGGAATATTAAATGTTGAAGCAAATTTAACGCGTTTTTTTCCAGGTGGAATTGGTATTTCATTTTTTCATGATGCAATTGGATTTAACAGACAGAATAATTTATTGTTAAATTACTCTTTTCCTATTAAAATTGGAAGTGCAGGCACTTTAGGAATTGGTATTGGTGCTGGTATGGTAAATTTTGGTATGTCACCTGATTGGGTTCCACCTACAACAAATGCAGATTCTAAGCTTCCAACAGAATTTAGTGCTACGAATTTAGATTTAAATTTCGGTATTTATTTCAAAGGTTCTTCTGATTATTATGTTGGTGTTTCGTCAACACACTTAAATGAATCATTGATGACGCAAAAAGTAGGGAACATTGATCAGAAATATCAAATGGCTCGTCATTATTACTTAATGGGAGGTAAAAAGTTCAGAAATATTTGGGGAGGTGATTTAGATGCACAAGCTTTAGTGAGAACCGATTTAATTAAATTCTCATCAGACATCAGTGTTCGATATATTTATAATGATAAAATGTATGGTGGTTTAACTTACAGAACTGTCGATGCTGTTGGAATTATGTTGGGCTATATTCCAATGAAAAATTTCACAATAGGTTATTCTTATGATTTAACTACAAACAAGTTGGCGAGTGCTTCTAGAGGTTCACATGAAATACTTTTAAAGTACTGTTATCACTTGCCAAAACCCCCAATGTCAAAGGCAATTCATCCTAGATGGTTGTAAATTAAAAAAATAATTACAATATTTGTAACCAATTTAGGTTACTTTCCGTTATAATTCAAACTATTGATCCTGTAAATGTTTAGTTGAATCCGGAAATAAAATATAAAAGAGGTAAAATGAAAAAACTTTTGTTATTTGTTGTTTTAAGTGTTTTGTTAGTTGCTTGTAAGCAATCTTCTGGACATTTAACAGGCACTTTAGGTAGACCAGTCTACAATCCTGAAGTTCCTTTAGGGATGGTATATGTTCCTCATGGTTCTTTCCAAATGGGAGAAAATGATCAAGATGTTCCGTTTAAACATGAGACGCGTGCTAAAACAGTTACTGTTCCAGCATTCTACATGGATCAAACAGAGATTTCTAACAATGAATACCGTCAATTCGTAGAATGGGTGCGTGATTCTATTGCTAGAGATAAATTGTATGTTGGTTTAGAAGCAGATGATGAAGCGGAACGTTTTATTAATTACCAAGATCGTTATTTTGACGAAGGAGCTTTAGAATTTGCAGATTATGACCCTTCTGATCGTGATAACAACCGTGCTATCTTTAATTTGAATTGGGATCGTCCGATCGATTACTCAGATGAGTTAGTTGTTCCATTGTTAGCTGATATGTATTACCCGCAGCCAGAGCGTTTCTATAAAAGACGTGAAATTGATATTCGTAAGTTAATGTTTAGATATTACTGGATTGATGTTAAAGAAGCAGCTAAAAGAGGAAGAATCAACATAACTAAAGATGGATACGAATCTACTGGACAAGTTCAAGATCCAGCTTCTAAATCAGTTGAAGAACACAGAACGTTGATTTCTCCTCCTCATCCTTTTACTAAAGAACCACAAGGTCAAGATAAAGATTTAGGTTTCTTTAATAAAAAAGGACAAAACAATGCTATTAGAGGCCATGAAGACAGAAAACGTTTTATAATCGATGAGGTGATAAATGTTTATCCTGATACATTGTGTTGGGTGCGTGATTTCACATACTCGTTTAACGACCCAGTTTCAAACATGTATTTTTGGCACCCAGGATATGATAATTATCCAGTAGTAGGTGTGACGTGGGTGCAAGCGAAAGCATTTGCTGTTTGGAGAACACAATTCTTAAACAATTGGTTGGTTTCTATGGGTGATTTATTTGTAAATGATTTCCGTTTGCCAAATGAGTCTGAATGGGAATACGCTGCAAGGGGAGATTTGGAAATGTCTCAATATCCTTGGGGTGGACCTTACATTCGTAACGAAGTGGGTTGTTTCTTAGGAAACTTTAAACCAATGAGAGGTCGTTATGAAGACGATGGTGGTGTTCAAACTGTTAAAGTTTACTCTTACAATCCAAATGGATGGGGATTATATTGTATGGCTGGTAATGTTGCCGAATGGTGCGAAACAGCTTACGATGAGTCAATGTATGAGTTCTCTCATGATATGAGTGCTGATTACAGATATGACGCAATGGATTGGGATGCTCCTTCAAATAAACGTAAAGTTATTAGAGGTGGTTCTTGGAAAGATATTGGTTATTATCTTCACAATGCTACACGTACGTATGAGTACCAAGATTCTTCAAAATCTTATGTAGGATTTAGAAATGTAATGACACACATCGGTCGTGGAGGAAGAGATTTCTCTAGAGAAGGTGGAGAAGAAATTCGAAGTGATATTGAATTACGCTAAGAATAAATAAACAACAAACAATTAAATTATTTAAAAACACAAAAACAAAAAACTATGAAACCAGGAAGTAAAGGATGGAAAAAGTTTATGGCGAAACTGTATGGATTTGGTGCAGCAGTAGTAATCGTAGGAGCTTTATTTAAAATTATGCATTGGCCATATGCAGGGCCAATGCTTGTAGTAGGATTAAGTACTGAGGCGTTGATTTTCATCTTCTCTGCTTTTGAACCAATTCATGAAGATCCAAACTGGGAATTAGTTTACCCTGAATTGGCTTTAGGTCATTCAGATGAGTTAGATCACAGTAATTTACCAGCAGGTAAATCTAAAGGTGGAATTACGGATCAATTAGATAAAATGTTGGAAGAAGCTAAAATTGATAGTCAATTGTTAGAGCGACTTGGAGACGGAATGCGTTCTTTAGGTGAAAATGCTGCTCAATTGAAATCAGTTTCATCTGCAGCTGCTGCAACAGATTCTTATGTTTCTAGTTTACAAGCTGCATCTGATAAAGTTTCTAATCTTTCTGAAGCATACGAAAGAGCGTCTGTTTCAATTTCTGGATTGACTTCAGAGGCTAAAGAAGGTGAATCTTTTGGAGAACAAATGCAAAAAGTATCTAAAAACTTAGCTGCTTTGAACAATGTTTATGAATTACAATTGAAAGGTTCTTCTTCACATTTAGAAGCAACTGAAAAATTCCAATCTCAAGTAGTAGAGATGATGGCGAATCTTTCTGCTTCTACTGAAGATACAAGATTGTACAAAGAAAACATGGCGTTATTGGCTAAAAACTTAACTGACTTAAATAACGTTTACGGAAATATGTTAAAAGCTATGACAATAACTAAAGGATAATCTCAGATTAACCAGTTATTATAAGTTATTGAAAATATTTATTGAGAAACAATAAAAATTAATTAAATCATGGCAGGAGGAAAAGAAACCCCAAGACAGAAGATGATCGGTATGATGTACCTTGTACTTACCGCACTTCTGGCCCTTAACGTATCAAAACAAGTATTGGATGCATTCGTTGCAATTGAAGAAAATACACAAAAATCTTCAATTACACATTTGGATAGAGGTAATTCTGCTAAATCTGACCTTAGTGGAGAATTAGCGGACAAAACAAATCCAATTGAGAAAATCAAAAAAATTAAATATTACCTAGGAATAATTGATCAAATTGATGCTGAAACAGCAAAACGCATCAAAGAAATCGATGATTTGAAATTGAATATCTTGAAAGAAAGTGGTGAAGATATCACTAAAATTAAAGATAAAGATAAAGAATCAATTGTTTGGGTTCCATACAGCAAAGCAAATCCATTGTTGCCAACACGTTTGAATTTGATGGCAGTGCAAGCAAAGGATCAATACGATGTACCGATGCACATTATCGTCGGAGAGGAAATCAAAAATCCTAAAGGTGATGGTCTTAAATTATGGAATAGTTACAACGATTTTAGAAACACTGTTTGTAAATTAGTTGGAACGTATAAAATCGGAACGAAAGGATACACATTAAACCCAACGAATATCAACAAGTTTAAGGATAACGATGATTTGGCAAAACAAGTTGATAAAATGTTCGCTAAAAACAAAGTAAATATCAACGATGATGGTGAAGTAATCAAAAACATTTACATGGAATTGACTAAACCAGAACGTGTAGATATGGACGAAGAGAAAGGTGTTCACTGGATTGGTAAAACATTTGACCATGCTCCTTTAGTTGGTGCTATAGCTTCTTTAACTGCGTTGCAACAAGAAATTTTAGCGGCTCGAGCAACAGCAGTAGCTCACATCAAATCCCGTGTTAGTACAGGTGAATACAGCTTCAACAAAATTGTTGGTTTAGCGTATGGTCCAGCTGTTGCCAATTCTGGTGATGAAGTTGAATTGAAAGTAATGATGGCAGCATTTGATACAGACAATCAACCAACTGTAACTGGTCCTGGTGCTATAACTGTAGCTGACGGTCAAGGTATTGTTAAGGTTAGAGTTTCTGGTGGAGCTGAAATGCCTGTTAGTGGAACAGTTTCGATTAAAAATAAATCGGGTGCTACTAAAACTGAAAAGTGGACGCATACAATTAAAATTATGAAGCCACAAGGTACTGTTTCTTTGCCAGAAATGAGAGTTTTGTACAGAGGGTATAAAAACCTTGTTGAGGCAGTTGCATCAGGATATGATCAAACAACAATTAGTGGTGCTGGTGTTAGTTTGACTAAGTCTGGTATTCAATGGATTGCTACACCTGGTTCTGGTACAGAATGTTCAATTTCAGTTTTTGGAAAAAGTTCTGTAACAAATAAAAGTGTGAATCTCGGTAATTTCAAATTCAAGATTAAAAAAATGCCAGCGGCAAAAATTACTTGGGGTAAATTTGGAACAGGAGATAAAGCTACAAACAGAGATGGTAAAATTCTTAATGCTGGATATGATGAATCTATTCCTTTAACGGCATCATTTAAAGTAGAAAAATGGATACTAAATGTAGGGTCAAAATCTGCTTCCGGAGTTGGGAATAAATTATCTAATGAGGCTATGGCTATTTTAAGAGCAGCTACACCAGGTTCTATGGCTTCATTCTCTTGTATCTATTCAGGAACAGGAACTGGTGGCGCACCTGCTGATTTAAATGTTAAGCTTTAATATTAATTAATTCGTTTTTATTATGAAAAATACATTGTTTAGTTTAATAGTTTTATTTAGTGTTTGTAATTTACATTCACAATTAGAACTAATAAATGGAGGACCTGTTAATGTGCCTTCAGAGGGAGTTATTGACGGTATTTATATAAAGGAACATGTTCCAACTAAACGAATGATTGCATATGAAGACGTTCGTGAAGCGGATGTAATTTGGAATAGAAGAGTATGGAGCTACATTGATTTGAGAGAAAAGATTAACCATTCAATGTATTATCCATTTGATGATTATACATTTCCTGATGGAGTTTGGATTAAAAACAATACACGATGGAGTTTGTGGACAGTTATTAAACATAATATATATGAATCTAATCTCACAATATATGAACCAAAAAATCCGCTTTCTGGAGATCAAGGTCCGTTTGATGGTGACCAATTCAAATATCCACTAAAATCTCAAAATAATTTAAATTACGCAAGCGATAAAGCTTTTAAAGATAAAGTAGATGGTTATTTGAATATTATTTCAAATAAAAGATTTGTTGCTATACCATCAGAAATTGACGGTTCAGATTCAGTTACTATTGATCCTGCAACTCAATTGTCTACTGTTGTTACAAAGGACACTTTTGATTTAATTCGAATTAAATCTGAAAATATCGTTCAATACCGTTTGAAAGAAGAATGGTTCTTTGATAAAGAGCGTTCAGTTTTAGACAAACGTATTTTAGGATTAGCTCCAGTTATTTACGACCAAACAAAAGAAGGCGGTAAATATGTTGAGTTGTTTTGGTTGTATTTTCCAGAATGTCGTTTGGTATTCAATAACTATTTTGTTTACAATGAATTGAATGATGCGCAATGGATGAGTTTTGATGACTTATTTTGGAAAAGACGTTTCAATGCTGTGATGTACAAAGAAAGCAATGTATATGACAGAGGAATTGATACCTATAAAAATGGTGTGGATGCCTTGCATGAAGCTGAACGAATCAAAGAAGGAATTCGTACAATTGAACACGATGTTTGGAATTTCTAATTCCTAATTATATTATTTAAAACCCCGATTTATCGGGGTTTTTTTATGCCATCTATTTTTTCTTAGCATTTAAGAATGTATCTTTGTGCTATGATTAATTTAGAACAATTAGGTGTTCATTTACCACAAGGCTTTTTATTTCAACACGTTAACTTACAAATCAATAAAGGTGATAAAATTGGTTTGGTCGGAAAAAATGGTGCAGGAAAATCAACAATGCTTCGCTTGCTTTCAGGTCGCGATACTGCAACAGATGGTAAAATTCATAAACCGAAGGATTGCACAATTGGTTTTTTAACACAAGACATTAAAATTGATACACACCAGTCGGTTTTTGAATACTTGAACCAATCTAATGAATTGCTTACTCATTTAAGAACGCAATTAGACAAGGTTAATCATGATTTAGTGACAAGAGAAGATTACACTTCAGAAAGTTATTTAAATCTTTTAAACGATCTAAATGAATTGAATCATACCTTTAATTTGCATGAAGGATTTTTATGGGAGGAACGTATTGTTACTACTTTAAAAGGTTTAGGTTTTAGTGAAGAAGAATTACACCGTGATTTATCTACTTTTTCTGGAGGATGGAAAATGCGCGCTGAGTTAGCTAAAATCTTAGTGAATCAACCGGATGTTATTTTGTTAGATGAGCCGACCAATCACTTAGATATTATTTCGATCAGCTGGTTAGAAAACTATTTACAGAAATTTGAAGGTGCGGTGATTGTAATTTCGCATGACCGCTTGTTTTTAGACAATGTCACGAAACGCACATTGGAAATCAGCATGGGTAAAGTGCTCGACTTTCCTTTTCCTTATACAAAGTATAAAGCTGCAAGAGAAGAAGAATTAGAACGCTTAGAAGGCGCTAAGAAACAACAAGACAAGGACATTAAACATGCCGAAGAATTAATTAATAAGTTTCGTGCAAAGAAAAACAAAGCTGCTTTTGCGCAATCGTTAATTAAGAAATTAGATAAAACAGAACGCATTGAAGTTGAGAAAGACCAAGTGGCCCGCATGCGTATTGCTTTTCCATTAAGTATTCAACCGGGTAAGTGGGTATTGGAAATGATTGACATGGGTAAAACTTTTGGCGATAAGGTTTTGTTTAAAAACATCAATTTAACGGTAGGAAGAGGGGAGAAAATTGCTTTATTAGGCCCGAATGGTGTTGGTAAATCTACTTTATTGAAGCGTTTACTCAATAAATTAGAAGGGGATGGACAAGTAAATTTAGGGCACAATGCAAAAATCACTTATTTTGCGCAAGATCAAGCTGATTCATTAGATCCAATGAAAACCATTTATGAAACCGTAGATGAAATTGCTGAAGGTGAAATTAGAAAAGATTTAAGAAGTGTTTTGGGTGCATTTTTATTTACTGGAGAAGATGTCGACAAGCGAGTAGGTGTTTTGTCTGGAGGAGAACGAACACGTTTAGCCTTGTGTCAATTGTTATTGAGTCCTTCGAATGTGTTAATTCTCGATGAGCCCACAAATCATTTAGACATTCAAAGTAAAGAAGTCTTAAAAGAAGCGTTAAAAAATTACGAAGGAACGTTTATAGTTGTTTCGCACGACAGAGAGTTTTTACAAGATTTAACGAACCGTATTTGGGACATTGAAGATAAGACCTTAAAAATTCACCATTTTGGAGTTCAAGAATTCTTACAACGTAAAATGGATATTTCAAATGGTGTCGAAGTTAATAAACCAGTTGAAAAGAAGCTTGAAACCATTGTAATTGAAGAAAAAAAGCCTTTATCATTTGATGAAGCAAAAGAAATCAAGCGAATTAAAACACAATTAAACAATCAATTGAAACGTTGTGAAGATAAAATAGAAGATTTGGAACAGAAAATTGCATTGATGACAGAAGAAATTGCTACTTTAGACTATAGTAACGAAGAAAATGCTGCCAATAAATTGCAATTATTTGGTTCGTTAAAAGAAGAATTAGATGTTAAAATGGTCGAGTGGGAGCAATTTACAGAAGAATTAATGATGATCGAAGGTTAAATGAAAGGTAGAATTTTATTTGTAATTTTTTCATTTTTTTTAGTGGCTTGCAATAAAGTCAACAATAATCCTGTGCCAAATTTTCCATTTGACATTTCAATTGACATTAACTTACCAAGTTACAACGGTTTATCTGGTGTAGGAGGCTGGGCGTATGTTGCTGGTGGTTCTAAAGGAATCATCGTTTACCGTCGTTCAATGGATGAATTTGTAGCTTTTGACAGACATTCACCAGCTGATGTAAACGGAACGTGTTCACAACCGTTGTATCCTGATTCAGTAAATTTTTTACAATTAAATGATGATTGCAACAATGCGAAATTTTCACTCTATGATGGCTCTCCAATAAGTGGCAGTGATTTTGGGTTAAGAATGTATCAAACGATGTTCAACGGTTCCAATCAATTAAGAATTTATAATTAGAACAATTTTATATTTTTGTAAAAAAAATAACAATGAGTGAAATTAAAGTCAACATTATCGATCGTGAAGGTATAACACATGAACTAGTTGCACCAACAGACATGAATATGAACATCATGGAAGTTTGTAAAGCTTACGACCTTCCAGTTTTGGGAGAATGTGGAGGAATGGCTATGTGCGCAACATGCCAATGCTATTTAGAGTCTGAAACAGATTTGCCAGAGCAATCCGATGCAGAGTTAGACATGTTAGACCAAGCCTTTTTTGTGAAAGCAAACAGTCGATTAGGTTGTCAAATACACATTTCAGATGAAATTGACGGAATTACATTACGTTTAGCCCCTGAAGCTTAAAGCGCTAGGGTTAAGCCCATGTGAAATGTAATAAAATTCATATTTCGTTGAAAATTAATTTCATCCAAGTAATACTCGTAATTTGGTAGTTGATTAAAATTACTTTCTTGATTAGGTGGAGTGAACTTAAGGGTGTATTTAAAACCATAAGTTATCATCAAGCTTTTTGAAATTGGATTTCTCATTGTTAAATCATATAACAAAACAAATCTGTTAGCACTTGGGATCTTTTTTATTTCTCCAAATGGTAATTCACTACTCGATACTTGATTATAATGAACGTATTGATTTTGATTAGTGAAATTATTATAATAATTAAATATATAATTCTCATCTTGAATTGAAGACCATTCCATTCCTATTCCAAATTGATGACTTAATCCCATTGGTAATAAAGCACTTTCATTTGAGAGTTCAATTTTTGGGATTATAGAGAAGATTGAAACAGATAACATTTCATGATCAACATTTGAATAATTTGGTGCAACTTTAGAAAAGTCAGTTCCCAATTCTATCCCAATTCCAAAATTTCGTTTAACAGCAATACCTGCACTAATTCTGTAGCCATAATTCACCCAATTACTTTTTTCCACCAAATTATGACCATTTGTTCCATAGCTTACAACATCGTTAAATCCTGAGATGTTTAGCATATTGTAAATGATTGGTGTAGAAAATAACCCATCTACTTGCAGGTAAAACTTTTTACCATAAAACCCAAAGTTTTTCTTTTGACCAAAACTTAACTGGACAAGTAGCAAGCTTAAAGCAAGAATACTAATTTTAACAATCTTCATTTTATTTCTTTTTTATAGAATTAAAGAAATGATACATATGAGCACCAATTTTTAATTTTGTTGGTTTTTCTTTTGTGTAGAAACTTAAATCACGTTCAATTTTACTGGTTTCTAAATCTAAAATGATGATATCAACATCTGTAAACTGGCTGTTAAACAATACCATTGGCATATAAACCATCGATATAGGTAAGAAAATTGCACTTGTCATTACCATCGAAGGGTTAAAATCTATTATTACTTGATTCTGAACAAGTGTATACATCACTTTTGCTGTTCCATAATTTTCTTTTAGTGTGTTTAATAACTGGTAATCTACAGTTAAGATATTGTCATTATCAACATCCGTCATTTGATCCAAGTAATTCATTAATAAAGAACGCTCATTAAAAATTTGTGTTCCAGTTTTTTTAATTGAAGTGCGATCGATTAAATATGTTTTGATATTTAAATCACTGCTTACTTCTTGAATGGTATTTGACAATTCAATTTGATAATTTTCTGATAAAGTAGGATCAATACCATTCGGTCCTTTCATTTGAACTATAGGCTCAACAATGATTAATTCATTGATATCAACAGTTTTCTTTTTACTAGCTAACCATTTCTTTTTTTCTGCTTTACTCAATTTTGTATAAGCAGCAGCATCTTTTTCTTTTTCTTTAAAAGTTTCCAATTCCAGATTAAAAGGATCTAGAAAATCTTTGTTTTGTATAACGTCACTTAAACCGTACAAATAGAATTTTGTAGAATCAAAATTTTGATCGTTATCTATGTTCTTTTTGTTTTTTATTTTGTCGTATTTAGACTTCGTTTTTGTTTCTTCAACTTTTTCTATAGGTTTTGCATTTTTGATTGAGTCAGTATATTGAATGAAATTCAAACTCGCTTCATTAAATGTTTTCTTAGAATAGGTTTCTAATTTAAAGCTTTTAGAATTACTAATTTGTTTAATAAGATTGGCGTAAACTTTTGATATTTCTTCGTCATTAGGATACATTTTTTTTAAATCATAAATCTGACGAATCGCTAATGTGGTCAATCCTTCTTTGGTTAATTTTCGGATTAAGAAGTGTAACTGAGCAGATTCACCTTCTAATTCCTTTGATTTTTTAGTTGTTTTATCGCCTTTGTTTTCTGCTTTGTAAATGGCAAGGTTTAGCCACAATTGAGCTTTCATTCTTTTCAGATAGGCTGAATTAGGATTTTCTTTCTCTAAAATGAATAAGGAATACAACGCATCTGTAAAATTTTGTTCTAATACATCTGTTCTTAATGATTCAAAACGCGCAATTTTACGCATGTATTCAAAGCTAGTTTGTCCTAAAAAAGACGCTGTTTTCCCCCATCCAGAAAGCGATTTCACTAAATCTTCAGCAGCTTCTTTTCTTTTTTTTATGTTAGGGTGAGAACTTTCAGAGTCATCATAATCTTCAATCGCTTTTATTGGGTATTGTTTATCTGAAAATAAAGAATTAGGAATAAATAATTTGTTGGTATTAAAATAATCTTTTGGAAATTCAACTTCATCAAAAGGTAAATATGAATACATTAACACATCAAAAGTAGGTAGCACTTCGTTGATAGAGTATCCAGCATTTTTGTACATTATTATGCCCAAACTATCTGCATTTAGTTCTTTTTCTTTCGAATATTGGCTCAGTTCTTCGATGGTTCGATAGGTTCGACGGTTTTTAATTTTATCCTTGTATCCTTCTAGCACATGTTTTTCTGTAAAATGTGAAATCTCATGCGCCAAAACCATTGCAAGCTGCGCTTCATTTGCTAATTGAGCGATTAAACCTGTGGTAACAAAAACAATCCCTTGATCCGTACTAAAAGCATTTGTTGAGTTAGATTTAATCGTGTAAAAACGAAGTTTAGCAAAGGTTTCAGGCTCGTCTTTCAATAATTTAGCCGCAATTTGACTAACATAATCTGAAATTTCATCACCATAAACAACATATCCAGAATGTAAAATATTATCAATTGAATAATGGATTCCTTCAAGAAACATATTTTTTTGAGCAGAACTTAATCCTTTAATTGGATTTTTTGCATTTGAAGCTACTTTAAGGAAAGTATATTCCTTGAAATCTTCAGGTATATCTCCTTTTGCTTGTAATGTTTTGTAATTATTGAAATCAACTTGCGCATAGCTGTTGATGAACATTAACAACAATAAAAATGGTAAAAAACGCATATTTTTTAGTTTTTTGGGAGAATACAAACAGGTATTGGCTCCATTTTGTGTTTATTTTGTTGGTTGAATTTTCTGTAAATCTGAAGAACTTCTTTTTCGCGGTCAGTCAAATTGGTTCCATCACCAACAAATTCCATTGCCCATTCTAATTCTGGATAGGTAGCGCCTAATTGATCTTCATCCGTTCTGTCATCGCCCCATAAACCATCAGTTGGTTGAGCTATTTGAATGGATTCAATCACATTTAATTCGTAGGCAAGATTTCTAACAGCTGTTTTCGTTAAATCAGCGATTGGACTAATATCAACGCCACCATCACCATATTTTGTAAAAAATCCAACGCCGAAATCTTCAATTTTATTTCCTGTTCCCGTAACCAAAACGCCGTATTGTTGCGCAATCGCATACAAGGTTGTCATTCTCAGACGAGCACGTGTATTTGCCATGCTTAATTGATTTGAAACAACTTGGTTAGGGAAATTTGCTTCCATCGATTCAAAGATGGGTGTTAAATCCACTTCGATACTACTACAATTTTCAAATCGACTAAGTAAATCTTCAATGTGTTCTGTGCCGCGTTCATACTCAGATTTTGATTGACGAATGGGCATGTTTACTAAAATTGTTTTTTTTCCTGTTAAAGCGCACAATATTGAAGTTACTGCCGAATCAATTCCACCAGAAATCCCTACAATAAAACCATTCATGCTTGATTTTTCGCAGTATTCATTGAGCCAATTACTGATGTATTTTTGAATTCCGACTGACATAATTTAAAATAAAACGGCCAATTTGAAATTCAATTGATTTTGATTTGCGCTGTTACTGAAAAAACCACTTGCATCTTGAAGTGATAAGTTATCATTATCAAATGTATAATGAATAGGTGTAAAACCATAGTAATATCCAACCTCACCACTAAGTACTGTTGAACCAATAAAATTCCATTCAGCACCAAGAGACAAACCAATAAAACCTTTGTAAAATAATAAATCGCTCGGTGAATGCATGTTCGTATTTTGAGCCAATGTAGATGGATCGATCAATATAGGATTAATAAACCCTTCATCATTCATTTTATTACTTAAACAGAAACTGTTTTTTAAACCAAATTTACCGAAATAGCGAAAATAACCAATGTAACTTGTTCTAAATTGTATCATTGTTGGTATCGTTAGATAGATTGTATTGTGTTGCCTGTGTTTTAATAAAAACAAATCACTTCCGGACACATCATCGCTTCTACCTAAAATCTCAGAATCATTATAATAATACCACGCATTTTGACCTTCAACTATGTTATATGAAAACTTAGAAAAATCAAATTCTAAACCAGTAGAAAAAGCAAATGCATCGGATAAACCATAATTCATGTCAACGCCAATCGTAAAATCACCACCAACGCCATCTTGTTCAAAGCGTTTTGTATTCATTTGTTGGAAGTTTACGGAGGTACCAAAAACGATTCCTGCTTGAACCTTTTTTTTAGCAGCTTCTTGTCCAAAAGCATTGAATAAATTGCAGGATAGATAAACTATAATTAACCAAATTGATTTCATAAAACAGCATTTTAAAGTGTTACAATATTACTTATTTTCAATCCAAAATGAAAATTAAATCTTATATTTTTAAGTGATGAATCAAAAGAATTAAAAATAAGCGAATATGTAAACTAACTTTTTATGTATTTTTGCTCAAAAAACCTGAATATGCTTAGAATTTTAGCAGTTTTTTGTTGCTTATTTTTGATGGCATCTTGCGTTACTAATTCGTTGGATGTAGCTGTGGATGATCAAAGTGTTTCGATTGATTTTATACAATTGGATTCGTTAATGTTTCATGCTAATTCTGAGGATCGATTAGCACTTCACCAATCTATGCAAACTCAAATTCCACATCTTTATGAATACAATTTAGCGTATTGTTTAAAGTTTAAAGGAATGCAAGATTCTGTTTTCACGACCAGTATCCAGCAATTTTATTCCGATCCGTACATTAACAAATTAGAACAACGATTATCAAAGCAATTCGGAAATACACAAGATTTTAAAGAAGAGATAATTGATGGGTTTAAACATTTGAAGTATCATTTTCCAAATGGAAAGATTCCTTCAGCCGTTGTTTTTATGAATTCCTTATTTACAGCAAATGCTTTTTGTACGGAAACAGAAATTGGTATTGGATTGGAACGTTATTTACCTATGAAAACAGATGTCATCCAACAATTACCACCGGATCAATTTTACAATTGGATAAAAGAAGGATTTGATGAGCGCTATATAGTGAGAGATGCACTTTGTTCTTGGGTAATGACGCATTATGTTGACGAGGAAAAAGGAAATTTAATCGAGAATTGTATTTATTGGGGCAAGATTTTATACCTTACAAAAGCGGCCTTACCTGAAGTGACTGATGCTACAATTCTTCGCTATTCTGAAAAAGATTTCAACTGGGCTTTAGAGAATGAATCGCAACTTTGGAATTATTTGGTAAAAGATAAAGTGCTGTTTAAGATTGATGAGCGAATGATTCGTAATTTAATTGCTGAAGGACCTTTTTCGGTAGGTTTTCCTGAAGAAGGTCCGGATCGATTGGGCCAGTTTTTAGGGTACCGAATTGTCCAAAAATACATGGAAATTGAACAGATTACTGTTAAAGAGTTACTTGATAAATCATATACCGATATATTGGTTGAATACGAAATAGATTAAAAAATGGAAAATAAAATAACGAAATCTTCTGAAATTAAAATTCAAGTTGGACTGAATGAAAATAACTTGCCAATTTCAATGAAATGGAGTGCGCAAGATGGAAATATTGAAAACGCTTCAGCTAAAGCATTTATGTTGTCGCTTTGGGATGAAAAAGATAACAATACGATGAAAATCGACTTGTGGACAAAAGATATGTCAGTGGAAGAAATGAAACAATTTTTTCACCAAACCTTATTGACCATGGCGGATACCTTTGAAAAAGCTACTGGTGAGCATTTGATTTGTGAAGATTTGCGTGATTATTGTTATCATTTTGCTGAAAAAATGCAAGTATTACCAGCCAAAGACTAATGTTTACGGGTGCGTTATCAAAAATGAAGGTTGAATTGCATGATGAAGTGCACTATACGCTTCGCTTATCTTCTGATTTATGTGTGAATGATTTTATTGGCTCATCCATTGTTATAGAATGGAGCGGGAAAATAACCTGTTCTTCTTGCGGAAAAAATACCAAGAAATCTTTTGGAGATGGATTTTGTTACCCATGTTTTATTTCGGCACCTGAAGCTACTGAATGCACCATTCGACCTGAATTGTGCCGAGCGCACCTAGGAGAAGGCAGAGATCCAGAATGGGAAAACACCCATCACAATGTTCCACATTTTGTTTATTTAGCAGCTTCTGATACCGTAAAAGTTGGAGTTACAAGAGCTGGTCAAATTCCAACAAGATGGATCGATCAAGGAGCAAAATCAGGTATTCGTTTAGCTGAAACACCAAATCGTTATGAAGCTGGAAGATTAGAAGTGGCATTAAAAGCGTTTTTTACTGACAAAACCAATTGGCAACGAATGTTGAAAAATGAACTAGATTCGTCCATTGATTTGGTGGAAGAAAAATGGCATTTACACGATCAATTACCCTCAGATTTGACCGAGTTTTTCACGGAAGATGATGAAGTAATTGAGATTAATTATCCTGTTTTGAATTATCCTGAAAAAGTAAAGAGTCTTGGATTTGATAAAACACCGCGTATTGAAGGGCGCTTAACAGGAATTAAAGGTCAATATCTAATTTTTGAAAATGGTGAAGTGTTAAATATTAGAAAACATACAGGATATGTTGTAACTATTGAGATTTAATTTAAATGGGAAAAGATAAAATACGTCGTTTTGCCGCGATAAAAACATATGAAAATGTATTTGAACCTACCATTGGTGAAGAATATGAAATGAAAGGAAAATGGCATGCAGAATACTTTAAAAATGATCATCCAATTGTGTTGGAATTAGGTTGTGGTAAAGGAGAATATTCTGTTGGCTTAGCAAAACATTTCCCCAACAAAAATTTCATTGGAGTTGATATAAAAGGAGCTAGAATGTTTATTGGAGCAACTGAGGCAATTGAACAAAAGTTAGATAATGTTGCGTTTTTAAGAACAAAAATTGACTTTATTACGGATTGTTTTGAAAAAAACGAAGTAGATGAGATTTGGTTAACATTTTCTGATCCACAACCAAATAAACCAAACAAACGACTTTCATCTGCGCCATTTGTTGCTCGGTACCGTAATTTGTTAAAAAAAGGAGGAATTGTTCACATGAAAACAGATTCTGACTTACTTTTTGAATACACTGTTGAAGAAATAAAAACTAACAATTACGAGTTATTAGAATTAACCTGGGATTTATATGGTGAATTACCAGAGAACATTGATCCTCAAACGCGTGAAATTTTTCACATTAAAACACATTACGAAAAATTATTCACTGCAAAAGGGAGCGTGATAAAATATTGTAAGTATAAAATACATTAAATAAAAAAGGAGCAACGTGCTCCTTTTTTATTTTGAATCTTAGTTGTATCAATTTATGCAACTCTTAACGTTGCCATTTTCGATTTTTCAAATTGTTTTTCAGCATACGCTAACGTCACTTTGAATGCTATCTCGCTTTTAGAAGGCATTTCATACATGGCATCCGTTAATATTGCTTCACAAATCGAACGTAAACCTCTCGCTCCTAATTTAAATTCAATGGCTTTTGTTACAATGAAATCTAAAACTGCAGCATCAAATTTTAATTGAACACCATCAATTTCAAATAATTTTGAATATTGTTTTACCAATGCATTTTTAGGCTCTGTTAAAATGCGTTTTAAGCTAGCAGCATCTAACGGTTCAAGATACGTTAAAACAGGAAATCTTCCAATCAATTCAGGAATTAAACCAAATGTTTTTACATCCGTTGGATTGATATATTTCAACAAGCTTTCACTATCGATTCGTTCAACTTCAGATGACGTAAAACCAATTGTTTGGCGATTCACTCTATTAGCGATAATTCGTTCAATTCCATCAAATGCACCGCCGCAAATAAATAAGATGTTTTTGGTGTTGATTTGAATCATTTTTTGTTCGGGGTGCTTTCTTCCTCCTTGAGGCGGAACATTCACACTTGCGCCTTCTAATAACTTCAATAAAGCTTGTTGAACACCTTCTCCAGAAACATCTCTTGTAATAGAAGGATTGTCGCTTTTACGAGCTATTTTATCTATTTCATCTATAAATACAATTCCATGTTCGGCTGCATCAACATTGTAATCAGCGGCTTGTAGCAAACGTGATAAAATGCTTTCAACATCTTCTCCCACGTAACCTGCTTCTGTTAAAACAGTTGCATCTGCAATACAGAACGGAACATTCAATAATTTCGCAATTGTTTTAGCTAAAAGTGTCTTACCAGTTCCAGTTCTACCAACCAAAATAACATTTGATTTTTCAATCTCAATATCATCTTTTGTAACCGGTTGATTCAAACGTTTATAATGATTGTAAACACCTACAGAAAGCACTTTTTTAGCGTCGTCTTGACCTATTACATACTCATCTAATTTTTCTTTTATTTGAGCAGGTTTAAGGACCGTGACTTTTGAAGCAGATTTGTCTTTATTTTTAGAAGTATTTACGTCTTCTTCTTTGATAATAGTGTGCGCTTGTTCAATACAATTTTCACAGATATGTCCGGAAACACCAGCAATTAAAATACCAACTTCTTCTCTGGATCTTCCACAAAATGAACAACCACTTTCTTTTTTTGCCATAGCTTTTAGAAAAAAAAGCCATCCGTTTTAAGCGGATGGACTTTATAATTTATTATTACAAAAGTAATTATTTTGGATTGCGAAGTAAAATCTCATCTACCATTCCATATGCTTTTGCTTCTTCAGATGTCATCCAGTAATCACGATCTGAATCAGCCCAAACTTTTTCATATGTTTGTTTCGAATGGTGTGCAATGATTTCGTACAATTCTTTTTTCAATTTTTGAATTTCTCTTGCAGTAATTTCAATATCAGACGCTTGACCTTGAGCACCACCTAGTGGTTGGTGAATCATTACTCGCGCATGTTTTAATGCAGAACGTTTTCCTTCGGCTCCAGCGCACATTAATACAGCACCCATTGAGGCAGCCATTCCTGTACAAATTGTTGCAACATCAGGTTTAATATATTGCATAGTATCGTAAATCCCTAAACCAGCATAAACAGATCCTCCAGGAGAATTTAAATAGATTTGAATGTCTTTATTTGAGTCTGCTGATTCTAAAAATAATAATTGTGCGTTGATTATGTTTGCTACGTAATCGTCAATTCCAGTTCCTAGAAAAATAATTCGATCCATCATTAAACGAGAAAAAACGTCCATTTGAGTCATGTTCAGCGAACGTTCTTCAATGATATAAGGGGTTAGAGAAGATTCAATGTAATGATCTACGTGCATGCTATTTAAGCCCATGTGCTTAGTTGCATATTTTTTAAATTCGTTTTTATCAAACATAGTGAGTGTGTTTATTTTCTATTGTATAAAGATAAATGCAAAGTTCAAAATGGCAATTCTTTTTTTTGTTTTTTTAGGAAATATTACCAACAATTGTATAGAAAAGATACGAATCAAACTTAAATCTACTTATAAAAAAAAATAAACAATATATTTGCATGTGAAACCTGAAGAAATCAACGATAAAAAAATTCTTTTTTCCGCTCTAAATTGGGGAATGGGTCATGTAGCACGAAGCATTTCCATTATTGATCAGTTACTGCAACAAGGAAATCAGGTAACAATTGCTGCGAGTAATTACCAACGCCAAATTTATGCGTCTTATTTTCCTTCGATTAATTTTGTGTTACACGAAGATTATCCGTTTAATTTTGGGGCAAAAGGAAATTTTGGTTTCGACCTTATAAAAAACAGTGTCTCACTTTTTCAACATTATCAAAAAGAACGTGTATTCATTGAAAAATATATCGTTCAAAACGCAATAGATCTCGTGTTATCTGATCATCGTTATGGATTTTATTCAACAAAAGTTACTTCAATTTTTATTACGCATCAAGTGCATTTACCGCTTTCATGTTTTGAAAAACCAATTCAATTACTACACAAAAAATTGCTTCGAAATTTCAATGAAGTTTGGGTTTTAGACACGAAAAAATCTGAATTTGCAGGTGAATTAAGCAAGAAAATTAAAGGAATCACCTGTGCCTACATTGGAATTCAATCGCGGTTTAAATTATATACAATTCCAGTAAAAAAAACAATTGATTTAGTTGTTGTAATTAGCGGTCCGGCACCTTATAATTTACTTTTTTTTCAAGAGATGTTCGAGAAATATCCCAATGCATTTTTTATTGTTCCTCCTGAATTGGAAATCAATTTAATGCAAGAGCGTCTTGTTTGCTCATCAGATTGGAAGAAATGCGATGAAGTAATTTTAGTAGCTAAGAAAATTTGTTCTCGGTCTGGGTATTCAACACTAATGGATGTTTTTTATTTAGCGATTCCTTATATAATAACACCGACACCTGGACAAGCAGAGCAACGTTATTTATGTGAATTTATGGCAAAAAAAAAACCTGCTAATTAGCAGGTTTTTCAATTTTAAGAATTCTTTATTATTTTGCAACACTTGTGAAACTTGCGTCAGCAGCATATTTTAAAAACTCTCTATCTTTTCCAGCTTTTGCTTTTAAAGAAGCGTCTTTAGAAATTGCATTTTTCAAGTTGCTTACTACTGCATCAATTTTATCCATTCTAGCTGCAGCAACTGCTTTAAGGTAATAACCTCTAGCACTTTCTTTATCTGAAGAAAGATCAACTGTTTTGATTGCTTCAGCACTTGAATTGTTTAATAGTTGCGCTAATGCTTTGTTGTAAGAAGCTTCAGCTCCAAAATTTGCAACTGCGTCTGCATATTTTCCAGCTTGAATTTTGATGATTCCAGTGTTATAGCTTACTTCCTTACCAGCTCCTTTTGCTTGTGCTAATAATTTAGCAGCTTTGGCACGGTCTCCGCTTAAACCAGCAATAGCAGCTAAATTGTTTTTAGCAATTGCGTTGTCATTAAGATTATTTGCTTTTTCGAAATTAGCTAATGCATCAGCTACTTTATTTTGGTAGAAATTAACAACACCTAAGTTGTTGAATCCACGGTGATCAGTAGTATAGTTTTTAGTTGCAATTGTATACAAACGTGCTTTTTCGTTTAAGTCAGTTGTTAATGTAGCTGTAAATAATAATTCTTCAATTGTCAACGTATCAGGATTAGAAACAGATACAGCTTTTAATTCTTCGTCAGAATATCCAGTTAAATCATACACTGTTGAAAATTCAGCACGACGTAATTTCGGGAAAATATCTTTATCCAATTCAGTAAATGTTTTACCCATGTTACGCATTTCAGTTTCACGCATTGTTGGGTCTTTGTGCATTTCTAAAACACGGATCACTAAGTTCTTTTCATCTTCATTAATTGATGAAGCTTGTAATTCTTTTTTGAAACCATCGAAATCCTCACCTTTACCAACTAAATTATAAATTTCTAATTGTCCAGCTGTGCTTTGTACTTTTTTAGATAACTCTACAGCTGAAGTTTTTGCTGCTGTAGCGCGATCCAATGAAAGATTGTCATTTTTTCCAACTTCACCTTCAGGAGAAGCGTAACCTGTAACATTAATTGCTTTAATTGCAATTTTAGGGTTTGTTTCAGCTGTTTTCAACCAATTTGCGAAATCAACAACATCTTTATCTTTTAATTCAGCTGGTTTTACGTTTGATTTACCTTTTTCAAAGTTGATTTGAGCAACAAAAGATTTTTCATTTGTTCTAACAAATGCGTCTTTTTCATAGATTACTTTAAAGTTCTTAGAGACTAAATAAGGCGTAATGATTGTTCCATCTGCAATTTTAATGTTTTGGAACTTATCTTTTTTCTCTTTACCACCTTTAAATACTTTTCCTGTAACAACTAACTCAGCATTTTCAAATTCAGGTTTGTAAGCTACAACATCAGTGTAAACCATTTTACCACCTGGTTTGTATTGAATTACTGTTCCGTTTCCAGAAACTTTTTCTCCTTGAACTGTTACAGTTTTTAAAGCAGTAGTTCCAAGCATTGGAGTGATTTCAGCGCTTGCTTTTTTCTTTATACCTTTTTCAGGGAACATTACTTCAACTTTCACTTGGACAGAATCTGCATGCATTTCTAATGGTGAAGGAGTAACTTTATAATTAAGATCTTTTAATAGATCACAACTTGTTACGAATACTGAAGAAATAGCGATTAACGCTAAAGCTTTGATGCTTTGTTTTTTCATATAAAATCGTTTATAAACTAATAGTTACTGCAAAAATAATCAAAAAAGTAAGTTTACAAAGAAAATTTGAATTTTTTGAATTATTGATTCAATCTTTAATCTTTGTTAATTTACTATTATCCTTGCAGTTAGATAAAATTTGAGTGATTGATTCGTGGCTTTCCGGGTGAATAAAATCCGCAGCTATTTCAACCAAAGGAATCAAAACAAAATTACGCTCTGATATTCGTGGATGTGGAATAATTAAATGTGTTTCTTGAATAATTTGTTCATCGAAAAATAAGATGTCAATATCTATGTTTCTGGAATGATATTTCCCATCATTGACTCTTACACGTCCCAAATTAGCTTCTATTTTATTTATTTCAGTTAGCATTTCAAATGGAGACAGGTTACTTTCAATTCCAATACAACAATTGTAAAACAGTTCATCACTTTCAAAACCGAGTGGAATTGATTCATAGATGGATGAAATCTTTTCTATTTTAGCAAATTTTTTAATCGAATGAAAAGCTGAATTAATTAGGTTCTTTCGGTCACCTATGTTAGAACCAAGACTTAAATAGATCATTTTCTTAATTCCATTTAAACGAATTCGCCAATTTTAACAGGTCATTTTTCAAATAATCTAAAGACGGTTTCAGAGAGTCGTAGTTAGGTTTACAATTAAAATAAACAACCCCGCTAACAAATTTCGATACGGAGTCGGTTAAATAGAATTGAAAAGGGGATGCAACATCTCCTTGCAATTCGAATAACACGCCATAAACCTTGTTTTTTTTATCAATTATTTGTGTGTCATTGATTGCTGTTGCTTTTACTTTGTGTTCATCAACCTTGTCATTTGCGAAATTCACATAGGTTGCCAAAGGTTCTTTCATAGCGATAAAAGAAAAATGTATAACACCATTTAAAGGTCCTAAATCAATGTCTTTATGGCATGTTTTTATTCCTTTCTGATCGTAAACATCTTTTACTTTAAATAAGTTTGCGGCATTGAAAGAGAAGCCACAATCTGAAGCGTAAAGTGCGTAAGTATGTTTCGGTAAGTTTAGCCTTAAGTATGTTGGTGGTTTTGGAATTAGTATGTCATCATTGCTACAAGCAAAAAGTCCAACTACTAATAGAATTAAAAGTAATAATTTCATTCGTCTAGCTTAATTTAATAAAGATACTTTAATCATTTTTATGCGCCGTTTATCCGAAGATTCAACAATAAATTTAGTGTTTTCAACGATAATAAATTCATTATTCATGAGTATTCGCCCAGCTTTCTCAATAATAAATCCACCTAAAGTTTCTGCGTCTCCTTTTTGAAGTTCAAATTCTTTTCCATCAATATCAATCACTTTATAAAAATCTACTAAGGTTATTTTTCCTTCAAAAAGATATGTTTTATCATCAATTTTTGTGTAAACAATTTCATCTTCATCAAACTCATCTGTTATGTCGCCTACGATTTCTTCCAAGATGTCTTCTAAAGTTACAACACCAGAAGAACCGCCATATTCATCTACAACAATTGCCATGTGCATTTTCATTGTTTGAAATTCTTTTAGTAGGTCGTCGATTTTTTTGTTTTCAGGAACAAAATAGGGTTTACGAAGCAATTCAAACCATTTAAAATGTTCTTTTTCTTCAATATGAGGCAGTAAATCCTTAATGTAAAGAATTCCTTTTATGTCGTCAAAAGATTCTGAATATACAGGAATTCTTGAATAGCCAGCTTCTAAAATAGTTTTCAAAACTTGATCGAAAGCAAGATTTTCATCAATAGCGAAAACATCCATTCGCGGCTTCATAATTTGACAGGCTTCAGTGTTGCCAAATTTCACAATACCTTCTAATATTTTATGTTCTCCCTCCGAAGAATTATCTTCTTTAGTTAATGCCAATGCTTGCTCTAGTTCATCTGTTGTAATATTGACTCCTCTATTTTTTGCTAAACGATGCATCAATTTAGTACCAGAAACGAGTAATTTTGTTAAAACCTTAATTGGCGGAAATGCTTTTAAAGAATAAATGAGTATGGAAAATCTACGTGCTAAAAGTTCAGCATTTTTATTGGCATATATTTTTGGAATTACTTCACCAATTAGTAAAAGCATAAATGTAATTGCAACCACATCTAAAAAAAATCTAAACGTTTTATTGCCTTCATTTAAAGGGAAAAGTTCATCCAACAAAAAACTAGATAAAATGACAATTCCAATGTTTACAAAATTGTTTAGAATCAACAATGTTGCTAATAATTCTTTCGGTTTTTCTAACAGTTTAAGAGCTGTTTGCGCGCCTTTTGAATCGTCGTTTTTTAAATTTTCTTTTTCTTTTGGTCCGAGTGAAAAATAGGCTGATTCAGAGCTAGAAGCAAAAGCTGAAAGCATTAAAAGAATACTTAATATTAGAAAGTTGATAAGCGTTGTTGACAGGTTTATTCCGGCGAAAAGTAACTCGGAATAGGGGGAGGGTTCAATTGTTTGCATCTTTAAAATGGTAAATCATCGTTATCATCAGATAATAATTCCTGAATTTTGTCAGGTTGATTTGGCGTGCCTTCAGTTGTATAAACTTGTTTTTGTTCATTGGATCGTTCAGCGTTTTCTGGTCGCGACAAAATGGATAGTTCGTCTGCAATAATTTCAGTGGTATAGCGTGTGTTGCCTTCTTTATCTTGCCAAGAACGTTTTTTTAATTTCCCTTCAACGTAAACTTTGTAACCTTTTTTTACATATTTTTCAACAACTTCTGCTAATCCTCTCCAAACAACAATGTCGTGCCAATCGGTAACTTCCTTTCGTTCGCCAGTTGATTTTTCAGTATATACTTCAGAAGTTGCAATTGAGAAATTTGCTACGACTGCACCATTTTCAAGGTGTCGAACTTCAGGATCTTTTCCAAGATTCCCAATTAAAATAACTTTGTTTACACTTCCAGCCATGATAGAATATTTACACAAATATAGAAAAACTATCTAATACATTTCACTCAAAGCAGTTAACTTTAAAGAAGCAACAAAACGATCAATCACCCGTGGAATTGGAAAATTGTGGAAATCTTTAAGTTCAATTTCAACCCATGACTCATCTAAACGCAATGGCTTTGAATGAAAAACATGAAAATTCACGTACAAATGTTGATGCGATAAAATATGTTTAACAGTTTCAGATGAAAATACTGGTTTGTTTGAGCTGAATGGCGCTACTGAAAATCGGCTATCAAATCCTTCGCTTTCAATTAAAGGAAATTCATATAGATGCGCCCAAATATCATTAGAGCCTCGTTTTTGAAGAATTATTTTAGCGTCCCAAATAAAAACCAAGTAATTAAAAAAGCGCTTCTTAATGACCAGTTTTTTACTTTTAATTGGTAATTTTTTGATTTCATTTTTCTCAAATGCGTAACATTTATGGCTAATTGGGCATGCATCACAATTTGGGTTGTGTGGAATACATTGCAAAGCTCCAAATTCCATAATGGCTTGATTGTGCTTACCAGGTTCAATTTCATCAATCAATGATTGTGCAAGATCAGCGAATTGTTTTTTTCCAATTGTTGAATCAATCGGTGTTTCAATTCCAAAAATCCTACTTAAAACTCGGTAAACATTTCCGTCCACCACAGCAACCTTTTCGCCATAGGCAAACGAAGCAATCGCCGCAGCAGTATAATTACCTACGCCTTTTAATTTCAATATTTCGTTGTAATTTCCTGGGAATTGCCCGTTGAATTCAGAAACAATTTGTTTAGCAGAAGTGTGTAAGTTACGTGCTCTAGAGTAATATCCTAAACCTTGCCATAAATTCAAGATTTCCTGTTCAGTTGCATTTGCTAAATCAAAAACAGTTGGATAATTTTCAATAAATGAAAAATAATACGCTTTTCCTTGATCAACCCGCGTTTGTTGTAAAATTATTTCAGACAACCAAATTTTGTAAGGATTATTCGTGTTTCTCCAAGGTAAATCACGTTTTTGAACATTGTACCAGTCTCTTAAAACACGGCTAAATTCAACCATTTTAATTTTTTTTTAATTTTTTTTTAACGAAAGTAGGGATATAATCTTTTTGCGAAGTACTTTTGCGGTCTGAAAATCAAATTAATAATAGCAAATAATAAAAATAATAAAAAAAATGACAAAAGCAGACATCGTTGCAGACATTGCAGAAGTAACAGGATTGGAAAGAACAGAAGCTTTAAAAGCAGTTGAAGCATTTATGACATCTATTAAATCATCATTAGCAACTGGTCAAAATGTTTATTTGAGAGGTTTCGGAAGCTTTATCGTTAAGGAAAGAGCTGAAAAAACAGGTCGAAATATTTCGAAAAACACAACAATTATTATTCCAGCTCATAATATCCCTTCATTCAAACCGTCAAAAACGTTTGTAGATGAGGTTAAAAACAATGTGAAAGTAAAATAATCACTTGTTTTTTAAGATTTTTCAAAAAAAAATCATTTGATTTTACTATATTTGCAGACTCGTTTAGAATTTGCAAAAAATGAATAAACGTAAAATCGAGAAATTAACAATTTAAATATAGAATTATGCCAAGTGGTAAAAAAAGAAAAGGTCATAAAATGGCGACGCATAAACGTAAGAAAAGATTAAGAAAAAATCGTCATAAAAAGAAAAAGTAACATTTGTTACGTGATAGTATAAACTTAGCAATACATTCTTGCTAAGTTTTTCTGTTTTTTAACTTTTAAAAAAGGCTTTCGTGAGTTTAGAACTAGTAGTTGATGCCCGAAAAGAAGGTATCTGGCTTGCTTTGTTACGCGACGGAAAGCTTATTGAATTGCATGAAGAACAAGGAAACAATGATTTTGCAGTAGGTGATATATACCTTGGTAAAGTTCGTAAAGTTGTTCCAAGTTTAAATGCTGCTTTTGTTGATGTTGGATATGATAAAGATGCTTTTTTGCATTATTTAGATTTGGGACCTCAGTTTAGCTCGCTCAATAAGTTTACTAAAGACACGTTACATGGTAAGCAAAACGTAGCCGATCTTCTTTATTTTAAAGGCGAAAAAGATATTCCAAAAGATGGTAAGATTGATGAGATAATTTCTTCTTCTCAATCAATTTTAGTACAAGTGGCCAAAGAACCTATTTCGAGTAAAGGTCCACGTTTAAGTGCTGAAATTACATTAGCGGGTCGATATTTAGTACTTGTTCCTTTTTCAGATAAAATTTCAATATCTCAAAAAATCAAAGAACAAGATGAAAGAGACCGTCTAAAAGATTTAATGGAAAGTATCAAACCAAAGAATTTTGGGGTGATCATTCGAACAGTCGCTGAGAATAAAAAGATTGAGCAACTTGACCAAGATCTTAAAGATTTAATGGAAAAGTGGAGAGGAATGTATGCAAATTTAAAAATTGCAACACCTCCAAAAAGAGTATTAGGAGAAATCGGTAAGACTTCTTCTATATTACGTGATTTATTAAATGCTGATTTTTCAAATATCCACATCAATGACGAAACATTGTTTGGTGAAATGAAAGATTACGTTGCTGGAATTGCTCCAGGAAGAGAAAAGATTTTGAAGTTTTACGACGGAAAAATAAGCATCTTCGAACGTTTTGCGATTAATAAGCAAATCAAATCGTTGTTTGGCAAGAAAGTACCTTTATCAAATGGAGGTTATTTGATTATTGAACATACGGAAGCAATGCACGTGATTGATGTCAACAGTGGAAACCGTAAAGGTGCTGATGGTCAAGAGAGTAATGCGTTAGCAACAAATATTGAAGCAGCTGAAGAAATTGCGCGTGTTTTACAATTACGCGACATGGGAGGAATTGTTTGTATTGATTTTATCGATATGCACGAACGTGAAAACAATAAGATATTGTTTGAAACATTGAAAAAATTCATGCAATCGGATCGAGCAAAACACAATATTTTACCTCCTTCAAAATTCGGTGTAATTGAAATTACGCGACAACGTGTTCGTCCTGAAACAGATATTAAAACTTCTGAAGCTTGTCCAACTTGTAACGGAACAGGTGAGGTACAAGCAAGTATTTTACTAGCAGAAGAGATTGAATCTAATTTGAATTATTTATTAACGGATCGAAAAGAAGCAGCTGTAAGTCTGTTAGTTCATCCTTATTTACAAGCTTATTTTACAAAAGGAATAATTTCTATACAAGTAAAATGGTTCTATAAATATAAAAAATGGATTCAAGTTAGATCGGTAACTGCTAATCATTTATTACAATATTCATTTGTAAATAAAAATAACGAAGAAATTACACTCTGACATGAAGTCGGAGTGTAAATATTCCTTTTTAGAAGCAAAAGCGAAATTAGAAGCGCTTTGTGCTTATCAAGAACGTTGTTCGTTTGAATTGAATCAAAAAATGATTTTATGGGGAATAGATTGGGAACAACGAGATCAGTTGTTAGCCGATCTTATTGCATCTAATTTTTTGAATGAAGAACGTTTCGCATCTGCTTATGTTTCAGGTAAATTTAGGATTAAACGATGGGGAAGAATTAAAATCACTTCCCAATTAAAACAGAAATTTATTTCTACCTATTCCATCAATAAAGCTATCAAAGAAATAGATTTAGACGAGTACTGGTCTACAATTTGTCACTTAGCAAATCGTAAAATGTTAGAATTTAATGTGAAATTAAGTGATTGGGATAAAAAAGTGAAACTAACACGTTATTTACAGTCTAAAGGATACGAAGCAGATATTATCAGTGATTGTTTTGATTTTATTAGTAAAAACAACCATCTTAATAAATAATTCTAAAACAACTAAATTAATATTCTATTTTTATTTAATTTAGCAATCATAAAACAATTTAGTGTGTCAGATTCTATAGTCATCATCCCAACGTACAATGAAATTGAAAATGTAGAACGCATGACGCGTAAAGTTATGTCGTTAGAAAAAGATTTTCATATTTTGTATGTTGATGATAATTCACCAGATGGCACCGCTGCTCAAATTCAAACACTTCAGCAAGAGTTTCCAGGTAGAATTTTTTTAGAATCACGAACAGGGAAATTAGGATTAGGGACAGCTTATATTCACGGTTTTAAGTGGTCTATAAAAAATGAATATGATTTCATTTTTGAGATGGATTGCGATTTTTCTCATAATCCTGATGATTTAATTCGCTTGTATGAAGCGTGTGTAAAAGGCGCTGACGTTAGTATTGGTTCGCGTTATTGTAAGGGTGGAAAAGTGAGTAATTGGCCTTTGAAACGAATTTTAATGTCTTATTTCGCCAGTGTTTATGTGCGAATTATATTATTTATTTCAATCAAAGATACAACAGCAGGATTCAAATGTTATAGAAGAAAAGTTTTGGAAACAATCAAATTAGATGCTATTCATTTTAAAGGATATGCATTTCAAATTTGTATGAAATATGCTGCAGTTAGACATGGTTTTAAAATTGCAGAAGTACCGATTACATTCGTTGATCGATTGTATGGTGTTTCAAAAATGAGTGCTGGAATTTTTAAAGAAGCTTTTTGGGGCGTCTGGAAAATGAGAAAAATGAAATTATGAGTGTCAATTATTTATTGAGATCCGCAACGATTGTTAACGAAGGGAAACAAGTTGTAGCTGATTTGTTAATTCAAGATGGAAGAATCACTAAAATAAGTCCATCTATCTCAACCGATTTTAACTGTACAGAGATCAATTTAGAAGGAAAATACCTACTTCCAGGTTGTATTGATGATCAAGTGCATTTTCGAGAACCAGGATTAGTTCATAAAGCAACAATTGCCACTGAATCACGCGCAGCAGTTGCGGGAGGTATCACTTCTTTTATGGAGATGCCAAACACCGTTCCAAATGCATTGACACAAGAATTATTAGAAGACAAGTATCAAATAGCCGCAAAATCTTCAATCGCGAATTATTCCTTTTTTATGGGTGCTTCAAATGATAACATTGAAGAAGTTCTAAAAACAGATGGTAAGAGCGTGTGCGGTGTTAAAATTTTCATGGGTTCTTCAACTGGAAACATGTTGGTCGATAGTGAAAAAACCTTAGAAGATTTATTTGCACGAGTTCCTCCAATGTTAATTGCAACTCATTGTGAAGACGAAGCTACAATTCGAGCAAATATCGAAAAATATAAAGCAATTTATGGCGAAAATGTTCCCATAGAAATGCATCCAATTATTAGAAATGAAGAAGCATGCTATTTATCATCTTCATTAGCGGTTCGTTTAGCGAAGAAATTTAACACGCGTTTGCATGTATTACACATTTCAACTGAAAAAGAACTTTCATTGTTTTCGAATGAAATCCCGTTGGAACAAAAAATGATAACAGCCGAAGCATGTGTACATCATTTGTGGTTCTCAGAAGAAGATTATGCTGAAAAAGGGAATTTTATTAAATGGAATCCCGCTGTTAAAAAAGCAAGTGATCGCGAAGCAATTTTTCAAGCAGTTTTAGACAATAGAATTGATGTCATCGCTACAGATCATGCCCCTCATACATTAGAAGAAAAAGCGCAATCTTATTTCAAAGCTCCAGCAGGCGGGCCATTGGTTCAGCACGGACTTTTGGCTATGCTTGAGAAAATGGAAGCAGGAATGATTTCAATTGAAAAAATAGTTGAAAAGATGGCGCATCATCCAGCGATTTTATTTAATGTAATAGACAGAGGTTTTATTCGTGAAGGTTATTTTGCTGATCTTGTTATTATTGATAAAAAACAACAAAAAGTTGAGAAAAGTAAGCTTTTGTATAAATGTGGTTGGTCTCCTTTTGAAGGTGTGACGTTTAATTATTCTGTGGATAAAACCTTTGTTAATGGTAATCTAGTTTACGATCAAGGAAAAATAATTGAAGGAGTTTCCGGTCAGCGATTGAAATTTAATTTTACAAAATGAAACTAAGTATTGTTTTACTTGTATTTATTTTTTCTGCTTGTTCCGAAAACCCAATGTTGGGAACAAAAAAGCCAGTTGATTTAATTTCGACCGATAAAATGGTTGGTATACTAATTGATTTGAATCTTATTGAAGCTGATCTTCAAATGAAATATGCTCACATTTCATTTTACGGTGAAACCATGAAAAAATCAGGTGATTTAATCTTGAAAAAACATGGTTTTACAAGAAAACAATTTGAAGAAAGTTTCGATTATTATGCATCAAGACAAGAAGATATGATTGCATTAAATAATCAAATTCTCGATTCACTTAACGTTGCAGCTGCAAAATTCAGTAATAATCATTCAATTCCTGCAAATAGTATACATGTAGAAGAGAGTGCATTGAAAAAAACAATGCATTAATTTTCTTTGTCTTCTTCTTTGTTTTCTACGTGTAATAAATGAAGTAATCGATGAGCGATTGGAGAGAAAAAGATTGCAACTGTACTCAAAAACACCACCCCACTGAAAAGCGAATAAAATGAAGCAAATACTTTCGCGGTATCATTGGTTAATCGATCAACTGGACCCATTCCAGTTAAAATCATCGAAGCATTTAATAAACTGTCAATCCAGCCCAAATTTGCTGTAATATGGTAACCAACAACGCCAATTCCAAGTGAAAATAGTATTAGAATTGTAGCGAAAATAAAATAGCGAAACATGCGTTTTGCGAAATCTCTTTTTGAAAGAATGTTTTTATTTTTTTGTGTTATCATAGTTGAATTATCGAAGTTTTCTTTCTGGATTTAATTTCAAAAAGGCATCCCAATTTCCTGTTTTCGATTTGTTGTGTTCTCCAATTCCTTTTGAAAAATGATGACAAACAGCAACGGCTAATCCGTCTGTTGCATCCAAATATTTGGGCATTTCATCGAAGTTTAACAGTTTTTGAAGCATTAAGGCTACTTGTTCTTTAGACGCGTTTCCATTTCCGGTAATTGCTTGTTTAATTCTTCTTGGCGAATATTCTTCAAAAGGTACATTGTGACTTAAACTAGCTGCAATTGCTACACCTTGCGCGCGACCAAGTTTGAGCATTGATTGAACATTTTTACCAAAAAACGGGGCCTCAATTGCCATTTCATCTGGCTTGAATTCTTTAATGATTCCGTCTAAACGGTCAAAAATTCGCTTTAACTTATCAGGGTGTGTTGGAAGTTTACTTAATTGAATGACTCCAAAGTTCAACATTTCAAGTTTGTTCTTTTTAATATGAATTAATCCATAACCTAAGACCGTTGTACCTGGGTCAATTCCGAGAATTATCTTATCTTCAACCATTCAAAATAAATTCATTGGTTAAAGCTATAAAAAATAAGAGGATATTAATCGTTTTTTTTAAAATGATCGCATTTTTAGTACTTATCTATTTTTTAGTTCAATCACTTAATAAAGTTGATTGGAACCAACAATCCATCCAACTAAATCAGCCACTTGCACTTGTTTTTGCTCTAATATTAGTCCCTTTGAATTGGCTTTTTGAATGGATGAAATGGAAAGCAACACTTCGGTTTTCTTCTGTATCAACAACAAATTCTGTTGCGTTTCAAGCTTTTTGTTCTGGAATTGTTACAGGAATGTTGACACCCAATATGCAAGGAAATTTTCTCGGTAGAATTTATTACTTCGATCGAAAACATCGGGTTGACTTGATTTTAACAACCTTAGTTTCTAATTACGGACAATTTTTAATGAGCTTATTGTTCGGTGTGCTAAGCATCTTAATTTTGATGAAGACACCTTTGAATTGGTCAGTTGTTCCCATTCTTATTTTGTTTATAAGTGCGCTGTTATTTTTTAGTGTATTGTATTTTTATTTTGAGAAAGTTGCTACTCATTTTGTTAAAAAAAAACGCGTGTTTCCTATTTTACAACGTTTGAAAACACATCAAATTTTTCGGTGGAAAATAATTTATTTTAGTTTACTCAGACACACTGTATTTGTTGTTCAATTTGGTTTGTTATTGCTCGCTTTTGGGGTTCCTTTCTCATTCGAGTTAATTTTTTGGATTTGGCAAGTTTATTTGTGGGTAACAATTTCACCGTCATTATTTCTAGGTAAATTAGCCATTCGTGAATCGATCTCTTTATGGGTATTGACAGTTGCAGGTTACCAACAACAACCAATATTAATCGCATCTTTTTCTGTTTGGATTATTAATTTATTTATACCAACAATTTTTGCTATCTTCATTGCTAAAAAGAAATAAATGATAACCACGATCTGCTCATCATTGTATGTAATTTATTTGCTAATAATTAGGTTTTTTGGTGTTATTAAACAAAACAAAAATGAGGATTATTTAGCTGAAATCCCTGAAAAATTAAAGCTTTCTGATGTCACTGTTTTGATTCCATTTAGAAATGAAGCCAAACGAATAGAACAACTACTTATTAGTTTAAACGCTTCTACAAAACTTCCTGCAAATATTGTATTTATTGATGATCATTCAACAGATGATTCGATTAAAATTATCGCGCAAAATAATACTACTTTAAATTTTAATGTACTTGGTATGCCGGATGATTTAAATGGTAAAAAACAAGCCATTCGTTTTGGAATAGCTGCTTTTCCTTCTACTTATTATTTAACTATGGATGCAGATATCGTGTTTGCTTCGGATTACTTCCAAAATATAGAAGATTTACCAAAAGTTGACATGTTAATTTTACCAGTAATTTTAAAAGCTAATTCATTTTTTCAACGATTTTTTGAATTAGATGTTTTGTTAATCAATGCATTGAACCAAGGAGTCGCTGGATTAAAGTCGCCTATTGTTGCGAGTGGGGCAAATTTACTTTTCAAAGCGGCGACCTTTCACAAAGTAGATTCAATTAAAAAACATGCGCACATTAATAGTGGCGACGATGTTTTCCTATTAAATGATTTCAAAAAAGCTGGTGCAAGAGTAGAACTGATTTCGGCTATGAACCATGCTGTATCTACAGAAACGCCACAATCCATCAATGAATACCTTCAACAACGCTTGCGCTGGTTTTCAAAAACGGGCGCAGTAAAAGATAGAGATGCAACAATTTTAGTTGTATTTCAAGCAATTTTTACGGGTCTTTTTTTTGTTGGATTAATGTATTTTGGAATAAATGCTAATTGGAATCGTTTTGTTGAAGTAATTGCCTTTAAACTAATTATTGATACGCTATTCTTTTGGTCCTTTTTTCAATTACAAGGCAGATTAATCACATTGATTTTACTGCCTTTTTATGAATTAATTCTTCCATTTTACAGCATCTTAATAGTTGCATTATCAAGCTTTAAAACTGTTCAATGGAAAGGAAGAATAATTAAAAACTATTGAATTGAAATGTAATTAGTTTTTATGTTCGATTTCTTTTAAAGAATCCATCTTCTTTTTCGCTAAAAATCCTTTCACATCTTCAAAGTGTTCTTTTACACGTTTGTTTCCAAATTCAAAAACTTTTGAAGCCAATCCATCCAAGAAATCACGGTCGTGAGAAACTAAAATCAACGTTCCATCAAAAGCTTTTAAAGCATCTTTAATGATATCCTTCGTTTTCATGTCCAAGTGATTCGTTGGCTCATCTAAGATTAACAAATTGACCGGTTCTAGTAATAACTTAATCATTGCCAAGCGCGTTTTTTCTCCACCAGATAAAACTTTTACTTTTTTCTGCGCGATTTCTCCACCAAACATAAAAGCACCAAGAATGTCTTTTACTTTGGTTCTGATATCTCCAACAGCAATTTGATCAATCGTTTCATAAATAGACAAGTTTTCATCCAGTAAAGCAGCTTGATTTTGAGCGAAGTAACCAATTTGAACATTGTGCCCCAATTCTAGCTGACCTTCAATCTCAATTTCTTTCATGATGGCTTTAATCATGGTTGATTTTCCTTCACCATTTTTACCTACAAAAGCGACTTTTTGTCCGCGTTCAATTGTTAAAGATGCTTTCTCAAATACGGTGTGTTCAGCATATTTTTTAGTTAATTCATTTACAATTACAGGATAATTTCCAGAACGTGGAGCAGGCGGGAACTTTAATCGTAGCGCCGAAGAATCCACTTCATCCACTTCAACTAGTTCTAGTTTCTCCAACATTTTAACCCGCGATTGAACTTGTAAGGTTTTAGAGTAAGTTCCTTTGAAGCGTTCGATGAATTCAGTTGTTTCAGCAATGAACTTTTGTTGTTCTTCAAACTGTTTTTGTTGCTGAGATCGTCTGTCTTTTCTTAATTCTAAGTAATGAGAATATTTTGCCTTGTAGTCATAAATTCTTCCCATTGTAACTTCAATTGTGCGTGTTGTGATCGCATCAATAAAAGTTCTATCGTGAGAAATTACCACAACTGCTTTCGCTTGATTGATTAAAAAATCTTCCAACCATTCGATTGAATCGATGTCCATGTGGTTTGTTGGCTCATCTAATAAAATCAAATCTGGTTTTTGTAACAATATTTTCGCAAGTTCAATTCGCATTCTCCAACCACCACTAAATTCAGAAGTAGAACAATTGAAATCACTTCTTAAAAAACCTAGTCCTTGTAATACTTTTTCAACTTCGGCTTCGTAATTGATTTCTTCAATCGAATAAAATTTTTCACTTAATTCAGAAACACGTTCAATGATTTTCATGTAATCGTCAGAATCGTAGTCTGTTCGAACCGTTAATTCGTTGTTCAAGGAATCAATTTCCTCTTTCATTGAAAAGATGGTTTGAAATGCTTTAGATGTTTCTTCAAAAACGGTACACTTATCCTCTGTTAATAGATGTTGCGGTAAATAGGCAATAACAGCATCTTTCGGGGCAGAAACACTTCCTTTTGTTGGCTTGTCGATACCCGCCAAAATCTTAAGTAACGTAGATTTTCCAGCGCCATTTTTGCCCATAAGGGCAATTTTGTCATTTTCATTTATAACAAATGAAACATCTGAAAAAAGTGTTGATCCGCTAAATTCTACGGCTAATGCATCGATTGAAATCATTCTAAAAATTTAAAGTTGCAAAGATACGGCTCAAATTAGATTTTGCTATTAATTAAGGGATATTATTTTAGTGTTTAGCGCCTTGTGTATTATGTAAATATATGCAAATCAATTATTTATGATTAATTGTATTCTTAATTTATTTATTGTATATTTGTTTAAATCGAATTTTATGGCTGATCAACTACTACAATTACAAGCCGCGGAAAAAAAAGCAGCACTTTTGTTTTTGGCAATTCAAGATAGAAAATTTTTGAAAGCTGGAATTTCAGAAGAGGAATTAAATAAATTAATATTTGATTTAGCTGAAGAAATGTTTGGTATCACAAAGTATTGGCACAAACGCATTGTTCGTGCAGGAAAAAACACCTTGATGCCATATCGTGAAAATCCGCCAAATTTACTTTTGGAATCCGACGATATTGTGTTTTTTGATTTTGGACCAGTGTTTGAAGAATGGGAAGCTGATTTTGGTCGCACATATGTAATTGGCGATTGCAAGCGTAAAATCAAGTTGAAAAATGACATAGAATCAGCTTGGTGGGATGGAAAACGATTTTACGATTTAAATAAAAATGACCTCACAGGTGCAGATTTATACTTCTTTACTAAGAATTTAGCTGAAAAGTATGGTTGGGAATTTGGGAACAAACATTGTGGCCATATTATTGGAGAATTTCCACATGAAAAAATTCAAGGTGAGAGTTCTCTAAATTATATTCAGCCAAATAATCATCAATTATTGAGTGCGAATGATCAACATGGTAATGAACGATTTTGGATTTATGAAGTTCATTTTATCGACCGACGACATGAAATTGGTGGATTTTTTGAACAATTAATTTCTTAATCATTTTCCAGTTAGATTTATTCTATCTTTGTTCAACTTTAAATAGCTATTTTTTTATAACTCACTGAATGTTAAATTACACTACTTATATTTTAGATGAAGATGCTGAATGGGTAACATTTGTTCATGGAGCAGGAGGTAGTAGTTCAATTTGGTATAAACAAATTAGAGATTTTAAAGAACATTACAATGTTTTGTTAGTTGATTTAAGAGGACATGGTAAATCAAAAAAGATTATTCAATCTAAAAAATTAGCACGCTATACGTTTCATTCTATTGGCGACGATGTTATTGAAACGTTGGATCATTTGAAAATTAAATCTACTCATTTTATCGGAATTTCTCTTGGTACAATTATCATTCGTGAAATAACCGAACGCTTTCCAGAACGGACAAAAAGCATGATTATGGGAGGAGCAGTAATGAAATTGAATTTACGCGGTCAAGTCTTAATGCGATTAGGAGCAACTTTCAAATCAGTTATTCCTTATTTAGTTTTGTATAAGTTTTTGGCATTTGTCATCATGCCTAAAAAAAGCCATAAAGAATCACGTGTTTTGTTTATCAACGAAGCAAAAAAATTATATCAAAAAGAATTCATTCGTTGGTTTAAATTGGTTTCAGAAGTAAATCCACTATTAGCTTTTTTTAGAATCAAGGATATTGGTATTCCTACCTTATATGTTATGGGAGCTGAAGATCATATGTTTTTACCTTCTATAACAAAACTCGTTAAAAATCATTCTTCTTCACAACTTTTAGTGATAGAAAATTGCGGTCATGTAGTAAATGTTGAGCAATCAGAAGTATTTAACACAAAAGTAATAGCTTATTTGAAAAGCTTAAACAGTTGATTGTTAGCTTATTAAATTGAGTTATTTAAAATAATTTCAGAATAAAGCTAAATAAATAGTATATATCACTTTTATAAGCTTACATTTGTCCTTTATATTTTAATTTTTACAAAATGAGTAAAGGCACAGTTAAATTCTTCAATGAATCAAAAGGTTTTGGTTTCATTAACGAAGAAAGCACAGGGAAAGAGTATTTCGTACACATTTCAGGTTTAGTAGATGAAATCCGTGATGGTGATGAAGTAGAATTTGAACTACAAGAAGGAAAAAAAGGATTAAACGCAGTTAATGTGAAAGTTGTCTAATTAGATACTTTATATTTTTTTTTAAAGCCTGTCAGAAATGATAGGCTTTTTTCTTGCTTAAAATTCTGTTTTGCACGTATTACAGCGATTCACTTTTTTGGCCCCAACCCCATGATTGCTAATGATCGCTGAGAAAAGAAAGAGGAACAATGATTTTATTGAACGGATGGATTTGAAATCGAACGTGATTGAATGGCTTCCGCAGTTGGGACATGTTTGCGAAAGTTGTTCTTCTTTTATTCGCTCATTCCAATAAGTAATAAATTTATCTTGTTGGTGATTTGCGATTTGAACTTTTATTCCGCCAACAGCATTTGAGTAAAAAGGAACCGTTGTGACTATGTGTTCGTCAATGATGCGTATTTCGAAATCGTTGACTTCTAATTCAATTCGAAAAAGATGCGCATCCATTGCGTTGTCAAATGTTTTGATTGTTTGGTATTCCATGTGCTAAAAAAACCCGATTTAACGAATAAACCGGGCTTACTTTAAGTATTGTTATAATTAGAATGGCAAATCATCGTCTTCGCTGTCTGTATTCACAGCTGCAGAAGGTGTTGCGATTGGATCTAAATTCATTGCTGAAGGTCCACCTTGAGGCATTCCTTGTGGTGCATTTTGACCTACTTTTTCAATTCTCCAAGCTTCTAAGCTATTGAAATATTTCACTTCACCTTGCGGATTTGTCCATTCGCGACCACGTAAGTTAAAAGATACTTCTACTTGTTCGTTTACTTGAACAGCGTCTAGTAAGCTACACTTATCTTGAGTTGCTTGAAATAAAATATCTTGAGGATACATGCTTGATGTATCTGTTACTACAAATTCTCTTTTAGAAAATTTTTCTGATACTTGAACTGTATTGTTCAAAACCTTTACTGTTCCTGTTAATTTAAACATATTCGTTATTATTTGTTGTGTTTTCTATCCATTATTAAATGAAAGCAATGTCATCCACGCTTCATTTAATTTATTTTCTTTTAATAATTCTTTTGCACGATGGTGCAGTTTTGCTTCCAATTCAATTGGATTGTCTTCTAAAGATACAAATAATTCACTTAACTCAATTAATTTGTATTCGTTAACATCTGTTTCATTCGGCAATTCTTCAATTCCGCCTAATTGTCCCAAATCATTTCCTGATAATACTTTACTATTAATAATATCGGATGGAATTTGATCGTAACCAATACCGCAAGTAGTAATTGGTTTAATTAATTCAAACATCGCATTGCTGTTAGCATGACAATACCAATTACCGCCCATTCTCGCTACTAAATCAATTTTATGCTGATCGATCATATTGTTTTCATCCAAAACTTCTGTTTGAATATGAATTTTTAACACTTCACAAATGATTAAATTCCCTGCGCCACCTTCTGTTCCTAATTCTACTATTTCGTTGACTTTACATTCAAATTGAACAGGTGATTCTGCAACGCGCATCGGTCGAATTGTTTCAGAAGCGATGGGAGTTAAACCAGATTTAATAAATTCACTTGTACCAGCAGGATATGGGGAACTTGCTAAGCTCATTTGATGAACGATAGCGTGATTTACAACGTTGATAACGACCTCTGGAACAGCTTTAACATTGTGAAAGGTGTCTTTGTTTGTATTTGTTCTTCCAGAACGTGCTGGCGAGAAAATTAGTATTGGTGGGTTAGCACTGAAAACATTGAAAAAACTAAATGGCGCTAAATTGTTATTCCCATCTTGATCAACGGTAGAAGCAAAAGCAATTGGGCGCGGTCCAATCGCACCTAATAAATAATGATGTAATTTTTGTACAGATATTTCTTTTGGATCGATCGTAATCATCACGCTGAATTTTTTACAAATATAAATTGAAATGTTCTCAAAAAAGCATCAAACAACAAAGACTTTTCCACAAAATGGAATAAAAATAAAGAAATTTAAGGTAAAAGAATTTCATAGTTACAAATTAATAAATATCTTTGCACTCCAAATTTTTAGTTTTGGAATTAGAATTGATCGAAATTCTATAAGTTGAAATAATTTGCGGATGTGGTGAAATTGGTAGACACGCTAGACTTAGGATCTAGTGCCGAGAGGTATGCGGGTTCGAGTCCCTCCATCCGCACGATAATTGGTCTCGTTTTAATACTGCGAGACCTTTTTTGTTTGTAGTCGTTTAAAAATAGATAAAAAATGAACGTAATTCGTCAAGATGTTGATGCGTTAAACGCAATTTTAAAAGTTGAAATTGCACCAACGGATTATCAAGCTAAAGTTAAGTCAACTTTAGAGAAACACAGAAAAACAGCTAAAATTCCTGGATTTAGACCAGGCCATGTGCCAATGAGTTTCATTCAAAAACAATTTGGACGTACCGTTTTAGCTGATGAATTAAACAAAGTAGTAAATGATGCGCTGTACAAATTCATTGAGCAAAATAAAATTGAAATTTTAGGCAATCCAATTCCTCATGAAGGGGTTGATGTTGTAGGTAATTTTGAGAATCCTGATTCGTTTGTATTCGAATTTGAATTGGGTCTTTCACCAACTTTCGAAGTACCATTATCTGCAAAAAGCAAATACGATTATACGAAAGTTAAAATAGATGCAGCTTTATTGGATAAACAAATGGATGATTTACGTCGCCGATACGGTAAGTTAATCTCTGTGGATACTGTCAGTGAGGGCGATATGATCTTAGCTCAATTTGTTGAGTTGAATGATGATGATTCTATCAAAGCGGGTGGAATCATGAATTCTTCTACGATTTCAATGGAGTTTGTTGAAGACAAGAAATTGAAAAAAGAATTAATTGGCAAAGGTAAAGGCGATAAAGTGATTGTTGATCCTGCTAAAGTTTCTCGTGGTGAAAAAGACACAGCTGCAATGTTAGGTGTAAAAGAGGAAGAGTTGGCAACTTTATCTAAGAATTTCCAATTGACAATTACAGAAATTAAACAAATGGAATTGTCGGATATAAACCAAGATTTATTTGATAAATTATTTGGTCCTGGAGCAATTTCTTCTGAAAAAGAATTACGTGAACGGATTGCAACAGATTTAGAAAATATGTTTGCACAAGATTCAGATCGTTTATTTACGCGAAATGTTTATATGGATTTAGTTGAAAAAACGAAAATGACTTTGCCAGATGCGTTTTTAAAACGTTGGATTCGTTTGTCAAATGAAAAACCAATCACTGCAGATCAAATTGAATTGGAATATGATGGTTATGCTAAAAGCTTAAAATGGCAATTAATTCAAGGGAATATTTTCAAAACAAATAATATTCGTTTAGATAACAATGAAGTGATTGATTTCACAAAAGGCTTATTAGCGAGTAATTATGCGCAATATGGCATGCCTGCTCCAGAAGATAAAGTACTGACAGAATCTGCAATACAAGTTTTACAAAACAAAGAAGAGTCGACACGAATCTTTGATATGTTAGCAGAACAAAAATTAACGAACTTCTTCAAAGAAACAGTTAAATTGAATCAGAAAGAAATTTCTTACGATGCATTTATTGAATTAGCTTCAAAATAATAAAAATTATAGATATAAAAAAAGCGCACGAATTAGTGCGCTTTTTTTATGCTTAATAATTTACTTTAAGAATTTATCCAATGTTAAATGAAGTCCTAAACCTCTTAATTCATTTCCTTTGGCTACGATATTCCCTGATCCGTCAACTAAAAATCCAGAAGGAATAGAATTTACTTGATAAGCTCTTGAAACAGTGTTTTGATTGTCCCAACCATGATTTGGCCAAATTAAATGGTCATCTTCAATGGCTTTTTTCCAAGCTTCTTCATTTCGGTCTAATGAAACGCTAAAGACTTCAAATCCTTTGGCATTTTTAAACTTTAGATTTTTGTATTTATTGTATGCTTCAACAACATTTGGATTTTCTCTTCTACAAGGTCCGCACCAAGAAGCCCAAAAATCAATCAATACCATTTTGCCTTTTAATTTAGATAATTTGATTTTCTTTCCTTTTGGAGAAATCAATTCAATTTCAGGCGCTTTTGATGAGCTAGCTTGAATTACTTCAGTTGAATTTTGGTTATATTCGAAAGCTAAAACAACTCCAGCTATAACAAATAATGCAATAATCTTTAAATTTTTCATCGTATTTTTTTATCCAACACGTCGAATATCCGCGCCAATATTATTTAACCTCATTTCAATATCTTGATATCCACGATCGATTTGTTCAATGTTGTGAATCACACTTTTTCCTTTTGCAGAAAGTGCTGCAATTAATAAAGAAACTCCTGCGCGAATATCTGGTGAAGTCATCGAAATTCCTTTCAAAGAATGCTCTTGATTCAATCCAATAACTGTTGCTCTGTGTGGGTCACACAAAATGATTTGCGCCCCCATATCGATTAATTTGTCAACGAAAAATAAGCGCGATTCAAACATTTTTTGGTGAATCAATACAGAACCTTTTGCTTGTGTAGCAACAACCAAAATAATTGATAATAAATCAGGCGTGAAACCTGGCCATGGAGCATCTGCAATTGTTAAGATTGAACCATCAATAAATGTATCAATTTCATAATGGTCTTGTGCAGGGACAAAAATATCATCACCTCTTCGTTCCAATTTGATACCAAGTCTTCTGAAAATTGTTGGAATTATTCCAAGATTATCCCAACTTACATCTTTAATAGTCACTTCCGATTTCGTCATCGCTGCCAATCCAATGAAAGAACCAATTTCAATCATATCTGGAAGGATTCTGTGGTAACAACCATTCAACGTTTTAACACCTTCAATGTGCAACATATTAGAACCAATTCCTGTAATGTTTGCACCCATTGAGTTCAACATTTTACACAATTGTTGCAAATACGGTTCGCAAGCTGCATTGTAAATGGTTGTTTTTCCTTCTGCCATTACCGCAGCCATCACAATATTAGCTGTTCCAGTTACAGAAGCTTCATCCAGGTGAATATAAGTTCCTTTTAAACCTGTCGTTTCAATTGAATAGAAATGTTCACCGGCATCGTAATTAAATTTAGCACCTAACATGGTAAATCCTTCAAAATGGGTATCTAACCTACGTCTCCCAATTTTATCACCACCTGGTTTTGGAATAAATCCTTTACCAAATCTAGCTAACAAGGGACCAACAATCATAATTGATCCACGTAAAGCTGCAGCTCTGGTTTTAAAATCTTCCGTTTCTAAATAAGCTAGATCGATTTCTTTAGCTTGAAAAATGTAGGTTCCTTTTTCAACCTTTTCAATTTTAACCCCCATTGTTTGTAATAAATTGATTAATTTATTTACATCTACAATGTCAGGAATATTTGAGATAGTTACTTTTTCAGCAGTTAAAAGTGGCGCACACAAAACTTGTAAAGCTTCATTTTTTGCACCTTGAGGAATCAATTCTCCTTTTAATGGTTTTCCACCATAAATTTCAAACGAAGCCATATTGTTATTTTTTAATAAATTTCTTTTTTTGCTTTTGCTTAAAGTTGGTCTTGTTATTGGTTCTTTTTTGATTAGAACCAAGTCCTAATGATTTCAGTAAAGTATTTGTATTTACTAATTCATCAGGATTTTCAAGAATCAACTCTCCTTTAGAAAGTTCTTTCAATTGATCTGCAATAACATTGTTTTCTACCGCATCATTATTATGAGCTAAGAATTGAACTTTCATGAAATTTGCCATGGTATTTTTTAAATACTCACGTTCTTTTTCGTCTGTTATTGAAGTTGATTCCTCCAATATTCTTTGTGTGTAACTTCCGTAATGCCCGTATCTAATTTTGTTTTTAGGGTAGGCCATTCTCGCTGGTTTTTCATTAAGAACTTCCGGTTTTGGAATTTCATAGGGTGAATCAACGTCTAATTTAAAGTCTGACATCACAAATAAATGCGTCCATAATTTATGACGAAAATCATCTACATCCCGAAGGTGAGGATTCAATTGCCCCATAACTTCAATAATTGCTTGAGCAGCACGATTTCGTTCGATACGATCCGTTAGTTCCATTGCATGGGCGATCATATTTTGAACATTTCTGCCATATTCTGGTAGAATTAATTTCCCTCTTGTAGTGTTGTATTCCATTATTTTATATGGATATTATGTGATAAATAGGTTATTGTTCAATTAATTTCCCTAAAGCTGTATCGTAAAGATCTTTGATTTCTTGAATAAATCCAAAATGTTCATCATCCACCATTACTTTTCCTTTTGTTACATGGCCTAGTAATGTGAAATTAACACCTGAATCCATCATGAATTCGATAAAATCTTCTTCTTGGTCCTCACTAACGGCAACGGCAACTCTTCCTTGTCCTTCTCCAAATAAAAACGCATCTTCACGAATTTCTGAATCAGTAACAATGTCGAAGCCTAGATTTCCTGGCATGGACATTTCTGCTAAGGTAATAAATAAACCTCCATCAGCAACATCGTGAACGGCATTTACTAACTTATGTTGGATCAATCCTTTAACCATGTGTTGCATCGCATATTCTTTTTCTAAATCAAAATAGGGTGCAGGTGATTCTTTTACGCCATGGTATGTTGCTAAATATTCTGATGATGAAATATCATTAAAAGAATCTCCAATAATGAATATTAAATCCCCTTTTTGTTTAAAATCAAGCGACATAACGTTGTCTTTATCCTCTAAAATACCAATCATTCCAATAGTTGGTGTTGGGAAAACAGGGATTTCAATTCCATTTTTGACCGTTTGATTATAGAATGATACATTTCCACCAGTTACAGGTGTTTCAAACTTCAAACACGCTGCTGACATTCCTTTGATTGCACCAACAAATTGCCAGTATGATTCTGGATTGTATGGATTTCCAAAGTTTAAGCAATTAGTTATCGCACTTGGAACACCTCCTGAGCAAACGATGTTACGTGCGGCTTCAGAAACGGCAATCATTGTTCCAATCTCTGGATCAGCATTTACGTAACGAGAATTACAATCAACTGTCATTGCTAAAGCTTTGTTGGTGTTTTTAATATTTACAATTCCAGCATCTGACGGACGATTCGTAGTCATTGTTTTTGTACCAACCATCGAATCATATTGCTCATAAATCCATCGCTTTGATGCAATATTTGGCAATTGTATCATTTTGTAAGCAACTGCTTTTAAGTCAGCTGGCTGTTCAATTGAATCAATAGTGAATTTTTTATATTCTTGGTAGTATGCAGGTTCTTTGAACTCACGTTCATATTGTGGCGCACCTCCGCCTAACACGAGTGATTCGCATGGAACGTCACCAACTAATTCACCATTCATAAAATAGCGAACGCGATCAGAAGCAGTAACAACTCCGATTTCTTCAGCGTGTAAATCCCACTTATCAAAAATACGTTTAACTACATTTTCTTTACCTTTTTCAACGACTACCAACATTCGCTCTTGTGATTCAGAAAGCAATATTTCGTAGGGCAACATGTTATCTTGACGTGTTGGAACAAGATCTAAATGAATATCCATTCCAACATTTCCAGCAGCACTCATTTCATTCGTTGAACAAGTAATTCCAGCGGCACCCATGTCTTGCATTCCACGAATACAATCAGTTTCAGCTAATTCCATTGTTGCTTCCAACAACAGTTTTTCCATAAATGGATCTCCAACTTGAACAGATGGTAAGTCATTCGCTGAATCTTCCGTAATATCTTTGGAGGCAAACGCAGCACCAGCGATTCCGTCTTTACCGGTAGCAGAACCAACGATGAAAACAGGATTTCCTGGCCCAGTTGCTTTAGCTGAAATCATTTTTTTAGAGTCAATTATTCCCGCTGAAAAGGCATTAACTAAAGGATTTGTATTGTAAGAATCATCAAAAAACACTTCTCCACCAACAATTGGAATCCCAAAAGCATTTCCATAATCACCAATTCCTTTAGTGACTCCTTTTACAAGCCATTTTGTTCGGTCGTTTTCGATGTTTCCAAAACGCAATGAATTTAATTGTGCAATTGGTCGTGCGCCCATTGTGAAAATATCACGGTTGATACCTCCAACACCTGTTGCAGCACCTTGGTAAGGTTCCAATGCACTCGGGTGATTGTGAGATTCTATTTTGAAAACACAACCTAATCCACCGCCAATATCTACTAATCCAGCGTTTTCTTCACCTGCTTTCACTAACATGTGGGGACCATCTTTTGGTAATTTTTTCAACCAAAGAATGGAGTTTTTGTAAGAACAATGTTCTGACCACATAACTGAATATACTGCTGTTTCAGTAAAATTAGGTGTTCTACCCAAAATACCTTTTATGGCTTCAAATTCTTCAGGACGCAATCCTAAATCGATTGCCTGTTCTAATGTTGCTTCTAGCTGTAACGTGCTTTCCATAGATATAAAATGAGCTACAAAAATAGTAATTTATTTGATTCTTTTCGTTGAATTTAGGATGATTTCATTGAATTATCAACACTAAATAGTTGTTTATTCACCTAATTTCACACGAACACCAAAACTAGAACTCATTATCCAGTTATTTACGTTAAAAGGGGGTTTTGAATCGTAAATTGCATTTATTTCAAATCGAAAATCTAAGCGTTTTATTAACGAAAAAAAGATTGAATATTGTCCCATATATCGAAAGTCATTAAAATCGTTCCACAATGGTTGGAAGTAATTTACTGCAGTGAAAGAAAGATTTGGTTTTGGATTAATGTACCATGAAAGATAATTGCTCCATCTAAGATCTTTATTGATCAAATTAGAAGATTGTATTTCTTCGTATTCATAAAAAGTTGATGATCCAGCAAATACTCTATAGCCTTTTTTGTCAATCACTTTTAAACGAAAGCCAGAACCTACTAATGAACGAACGCGTTGGTCGAGTAATTGATTGTATTGAATTTGGGTGTAATTTTCCCACTTCCATGGACTTTTTTGATTGTTTTTCTTCTTGCCTAAGCGGTATGCATATCGAAAATGAATCATTCCACCATTTGAAAAAACTTGATTGTCACCTTTTGAATAATTCCAATCGGTTAAAAACAAGTAATAATGATTAGTTGATTTGTATTGAACCCTCGGTCTGAATGATGCGTTAACTAAACTGTTTTTATTTTGAATAAAAGAGAATCCAGCATCAAAAGCACCGCTCCAGCCCGCTGTATCATCATAAATCCTTCTATTTTCGATATTTACAATTTGACTATTACTTGTGAAATACATCAAAAGTAAAACGATTATTGAACTTGTTTTATGCAAATTATTTCTGTGCAAAACGGTATAGAATGTAGGCAATACAACCAAAAATCATATTGGGAACCCAAACGGCTATTGATGCAGGGAATCCAATTTTTAAAGCAGCAACTGTTGTAACTTTCATCGCAAAAATATAGATAAATATAATCCCTAATCCTAATGCGATGTTGACACCAATTCCACCTCGTTTTTTTCGCGAAGAAACCGATACACCTATTAATGTAAGTATGTAGGCTGCAAATGGATAAGATGTTCGTTGGTACAATTCAATTTCATACATCGGAACGTTGCTAGAACCTTTGGCGCGTTCTCGTTTTATAAAACGTTTAAGTTCATTGTAATTCATCGATTCAGCTACGTTGTCACGCTGAGCCATTTCTTCAATTCTAAATTTAAAAACAGTATCTTTTATAGCGCCATGGATTAGTTGATCATTTGGAAACCCTTTAATTCGTTCATAATAATCGGTTAATTCCCATCTATTTGTTCCGCTAACATTTTTTGCCGTTCGCGCTTTTATAAAATCAACGACATGCTCTTTTTTTTCGTCCCATTGTTCTAAAACAAAATCATTTATTTGCTGATTTTCTGCATAAAAATTTGAAAAGTAAACGACTTGGTGTCCAGGATATTCTGCATAATAATCATTGATTGATATCGATTCGCGGTAGTATTTTTCTTCAAAATTGATACGTGTATTATTTGCATTAGGCAGTACAAAATGATTCATAACCAAAGAAATCAGCATCAGAAAAGTTGCAGCAATAAAATACGGTCTTAGAAAACGGTGAAATGGTTTTCCACTGTTCCACATAGGAATGATTTCAGTGTCTTGCGCTAATTTTGCAGTAAACCAAATTACCGAAACAAAGATAATCATGGAAGAAAACATGTTGCCAAAATACAACACAAAGTTTAAGTAGTAATCAAAAATTATAGCAGAAAACGGTGCTTTATTAGCAATGAATTCACTTAGTCGAGCTGATAAATCGAATACCATTGCTAGTAACATGATGATGCCAAGCATGAAAAAGAAAGTCGTTAAAAACTTTCGAATGATATAACGATCTAAAATTTTCAACATAGTTTACAGTCTGTTTTGAAGTTTTGGAATCATTTTTTCTTTCCATGAACTAAAAGTTCCATCGAGAATATGAGCTCTTGCTTCTTTTACCAATGCTAAATAAAAGGCTAAATTATGAATGGTTGCGATTTGAATACCCAAATTTTCTTTAGATGTAATTAAATGTCTTAAATAGGCTTTCGAATAAATTTTATCAACAGATGCTGTGCCGTTTATGTCAAGTGGTGAAAAATCTAATTTCCACTTTTGGTTTTTTATGTTGATGATTCCTTCTGAGGTAAACAACATGCCATGACGTGCGTTTCTGCTTGGCATTACACAATCAAACATGTCAACACCCATTGCAATGCATTCTAATAAATTCACAGGTGTTCCAACGCCCATTAAATAGCGTGGTTTTTCGTGCGGTAAAATAGAACAAACCAAATCTGTCATTTCGTACAATTCATGATCTGGTTCACCTACGGATAATCCGCCAATTGCATTTCCAATAGCGTCATGCGAAGCAATCGTTTCAGCAGATTCTTTTCGTAAATCTTTGTAAACACTTCCTTGAACGATTGGGAATAATGCTTGTTCAAAGCCATATTTTGGTTCTGTACTTTTCATTTGATCCATACAACGAGTCAACCAACGATGAGTCATGTGCATCGATCGTTTTGCGTATTTATAATCACAAGGGTAGGGCGTACATTCATCAAAAGCCATGATAATGTCTGCACCGATGGTTCTTTGAATATCAATCGCACTTTCTGGAGTGAAAAAATGGTAACTTCCATCAATGTGTGACTGAAATTTAACCCCTTTTTCTGTTATTTTATTGCATCCGGAAAGGGAATACACTTGATAGCCGCCTGAATCGGTTAATATAGGAAGGTCCCAATTGATGAACTTGTGCAATCCACCAGCAGACTCAATCACTTCTAATCCTGGTCGAAGGTATAAGTGATAGGTATTTCCTAAAATAATTTGAGCTTCAACATCGTCTTTCAATTCTTGTTGATGAACACCTTTTACAGTTCCGGCTGTTCCAACTGGCATAAATATTGGTGTTTCGATTGCTCCGTGAGCTGTATGAAGAACGCCAGCGCGTGCTTTTGTTTTAGAATCTGTAGTTAAAAGATCAAAGTGCATAAAATGTTGAAAAATAAACACTACAAAGATACACGTATTTCGTTAAGCTCCCCCATCTTTGCACCAAAGCTTTTAAACAATGCATATTTTACCCGATTTCCAAATTGGATGGCCGTTAATGGTTTTCAGTTTTTTTTCTTTTTTTAGCAGTGTAAATTTAATTTTCACTTTATTTATTTTTGGGCGTTTAGCTTTTTACAAGGTTAAAAAAGAATCCAACTCTATTTCATACCCTCCATTAAGTGTTATTTTAGCTGCGCGAAATGAATCAGATAATTTGTATGAAAACCTTCCAATGATTCTAGAACAAGATTATCCTGAATTTGAAGTCATTATAATTAATAATCAATCGACGGATGATTCTACTTTTTTATTGGAGGCTATTGCGCAACAATACAGTAACTTTAGGGTGATTGAAGTAGCTAAAAACCAGCATTTAAAACCTGGAAAAAAATTATCCATAACTTTAGGTGTGAAAGGCGCCAAGTTTGAGCATTTGGTAATGACGGATGCTGATTGCAAGCCATTGTCAAGAAACTGGTTAAAATCAATTGCGGAAAATTTTACAGCGGAGAAACAAATCGTTTTGGGTTATGGTCCTTACAACAAAGAAAAAGGTTTTTTAAACCGTTTAATTCGTTTCGACACTGCTTGGATTGGCATGAATTATTTAGCTATGGCATTGGCAAAGCTTCCATACATGGGTGTTGGACGAAATTTAGCGTATACAAAAACTGTATTCAATCGCGTGAGTGGTTTTAAGTCGCATTATTATTTGCCATCTGGAGATGATGATTTGTTTATTCAAGAAGCAGCAACTAAAAATAATTATACCATCGCAATAAATCCAACTAGTTTTTGCTATTCGAATGGCCATACAACTTGGAAATCTTGGATCAGACAGAAGACGCGCCATTTTACTACAACTGATAAATACAACGTTATTAAAAAATGGATGTTAGGAATATATCCATTGTCTTTGTTGTTAATGCTTATTTCCTTTGTTACTTTGTTGCTTGTAACGAATTATAATTGGCTCGCATTAATTGTTTTTTTACCGATATTAATTATTAAATGGTGGATACAAGCGCGATGTTTTATTAAATTACAAGCGCAAAAATTTGTTCCTTACATGCCATTATGGGACTTATTTTATGCATTTGTAATGCCCGTTATATTTTATTCAACGGATAAAAAGAAAAAAAATAAATGGTAAACACAGAACATTTATCGGACAAAGCAAAACACGATTTAGTACTAGTTGAAGCTGCTAAAAAAGGTGATCAGTCTGCTTATGCCCAACTAATGGATCGTTACCGTGAATCTATTTATTTTATGATGTTTAAAATGGTTCGTCACCAAGATGATGCGGACGATTTGACAATTGAAGCATTTGGAAAAGCTTTTAGTCGCTTGGATCAATATTCGCCCAATTTCGCTTTTAGTACGTGGTTATTTAAAATTGCTTCTAATAATTGCATTGATTTCATTCGCAAGAAACGCATTAAGGTAACTTCGATGGAAACTGGCTATACCAATGATGATGGTGAGGTATTATTTATCGAAGCGAAAAATCAAACAATGGATCCTGAAGAAACAATTATTCATGGTCAAAAAGTGCAACACATGCGCATGTTGGTTAGTAAATTGAAGCCTCGTTACAGAGAATTGGTTGAAAAACGCTATTTTGAGGAGTTAAGTTATGAGGAAATTGCTGAAGAACTGAATTTGCCAATCGGAACAGTGAAAGCTCAATTGTTTCGAGCGAGAGACTTTTTAGCAAACATGATTGATAAAACGAAAGACTCAATTTGAGTCAACCATTAGAATATTTATGGAACTAATTCAACACTATTTTCCCGATTTAACGGATCGTCAACGTGATCAATTTTCAGAACTTCAAGCACTTTATTCCTTTTGGAACGAACAGATAAATGTGATTTCGAGAAAGGATACAGAAAACTTTTACGAGCGTCATGTTCTACATTCATTGGGAATTGCAAAAGTAATTCAATTCACGGATGATTCTAAATTGTTAGACATTGGAACGGGTGGAGGATTCCCTGGTATTCCATTAGCTATTTTATTCCCAAATGTTCATTTTACCTTGGTAGATTCAATTGGTAAAAAAATAAAAGTAGTAAATGAAGTAGCGCTTGCACTTGGCTTAGAAAATGTAATTGGAATCCACGATCGTGCCGAAAATATTAAAGGTCAATTTGATTTTATTATTAGTAGAGCCGTTACTGCGATGCCTGCATTTTTAAAATGGACAAAAGGAAAATATGCCTTGAAGCAAAATAATCCATTGAAAAATGGTGTTTTGTATTTAAAAGGGGGTGATTTAACGGAGGAATTTCAAACGGTACAACAAAAATATACCTTGTTCGATTTAGAAAATTACTTTAATGAATCCTTCTTTGAAACAAAAAAAGTGGTTCACATCGCAATGCGTTAAAATTGAAGTGAGCTTGATTTAATTCAATCTATATTTCTTGAAAAATGCATCCCAATTCCAAATGAAATTTGACATGATGTCGTCCATTCTTTTTAAGAACAATGGATTAGGCGCTTGCATTCTTTTGAAATAATCGTCTTGAAAACAATTTAATTCATATTTATGAAAGATTGCTTTTGACATACCGTAAATCATATTTTTAGAAGGGTGATTTGCTCGAATAATAAAGGCTTGATAATCACGGATCATTTTAGCAAAATCAGCTTCGGTCATTTCGTACATTGCTGCTAATTTCTCAAAAATAATTTTCTCTACACGACCTGCTTGCTCTGCGTCAAACGTGCTTTCTAAAAATGATAAGTTTCCAACAAGAACGATTAATCCAAACTCACCATTTTGATTTTCATCAATCGAAGGGCTTTGTGTGAATGCAGTATCTTCATTGATTAAAGAAGCAACTTCCTTGAATCCTTTATCAATTACATCAAAAATTGCATTTATAAATATATTAGCAACTTGATTGTCAGATAGTTTTCTTTTTATTATTGAACTTAGCATAGACAATTCGTTTTTGTTGTTTGTTTCATACAAATTTAACATTCTATTGTCGTAATTCGAAATGCCAAAAAAATGGTTATCAACGAAGTTTTCAACATTTTTTTTGAGAATAGAAACAATAAAATGTTAATAACCATTGTATTAATGAGGGATCTCTAAAATAGGTTCACCTGTCATTGCTCCAGAACGTTGAAGAAATAAGATGTTTGTTAAGGTTGCAGAAATATCAGTAATCGCTATTTTACGATTTATTTCTTGCTTTGGAATATTTTTTCCATACCAAATTAATGGAACATGTGTGTCGTAATTAAATGCAGAACCATGGCTGGTGCCTTTGTGAGTATTGGTTGATTCTTTAGATTTTGGAAGATAGCCAGGTTCTAAAATAAATAACACATCACCACTTTCTTTGTTGTTGTACCCTTTTTCCAACATTGATTTCCATTCGTTAGTTCCGGGAGAATTTAATAATTCATTTGCTGTGTAAACAGCTTTTACATGGTCGAATTTAGCAATTTCAGTTGCTACAAATTGAGCGACCTCAGGTAGTGTTAATTTAAGTGAGTCAATGCTTTTCTTGTTGAGATAGATGTTTAAATTCTCATTTTCATCGATCAGATTTTTACCATATTTCTCAATTAATTTTGTTTCTAATTGCTGATTTAATTCATCCATATAAAAATAACCACCTGGTAATTTTTTATCTATTAAATACTGAGGCACTGGAACAACTGCGTGATCTGCAGTTAAAAATAAGGTATATTGATCTTTTCCAACTGTTGCGTCTAATGCAGCCAATAAACGTCCAATTTCTATATCTAAGCGCAAATAAATGTCTTCAATTTCAACAGAATAAGGTCCAAATGCATGACCAGCAATATCAGGTGTTGAGTAACTTATGCATAATAAATCTGTTTGATTGTCGTTACCTAATTTTTCAGATTTTAAAGCATTTAAAGCAAAATCAGTTAAATAAGTATTTGCATAAGGGGTTGAGGTAAACACAGAATATTTACCTGCTTTAGCGCCTATTTCCTTCAAATTGTATGGGAACGTTGCAGTTGTTTTTGGTGCATAAATTACTTCATAAGGCGAGTCATCTGGACCACTTTCTGTATATTTTTCAATCGGTAATAATGTTTCCCATGTTTTCTCCATGTATGCGTCAACAGATTTCTTAGCATTGAAATCTTCCACCCAATTAGGTAACTTATTTTTGAAATAAGAACTTGTGATAAATTGTCCAGTTGCATAATCGTACCAATAACTTCCATCACTTAAGTGTCCGCCAGGCAAAATTGCGCCCCGGTCTTTAATAGAAATAGAAACAACTTTAGCACTTGGATAAGTCATTTTCAATTGATCTGTAATCGTTGTGGTTTTTAAGTGTTTAGGAGAACATTTTCCTTCTTTTGAGTTTGACCCAATTGTTTGAACGGTTTCATCAGCAACGCAATTCATCATTTTTTTTGTGGATCGGTTGTACCAATCATTTCCCACAATTCCATGATTACTTGGAGTTGTTCCAGTGTAAATAGAAGCATGTCCAGGTCCCGTGTAGGTTGGAACATATGTATATTGTGTATTTCTGCAATTTGTACCTTCTTGCATTAATTTTGTAAAACCTTTTGAAGAAAATTTAGGTTGAAAACGGTACAAATAATCGTAACACATTTGATCAACTACAATTCCAATAACTAACTTAGGCGCAGATTTTTGTTGAGAACAAACAATAGAAATAACTCCGAAAGAAAGTGCAAAAAGAATATTTTTCATAAATAATTAATCAATAAGTGTAAATTTCAATTGCTTAGTAGAGTTTTCTTTCTTTAATTCAATAAAGTACATTCCAGCACGAACATTTCCAAGTGAAACAAGTGTTATTCCAGCATTCGTTGTTGCAGAATAAATTTCTTTTCCTAAAAAGTCAGTGATGCGATAAGTTGCACCTAGTTCAGTACCAACCAATCTAAATTCTCCTTGATTTGGATTTGGAATTAGTTTCACTTTGTTTAATAACAATTCATTGATTGAAGAACAATCATTCACTGTTATTGGTAACGAAAAACTCGTTGAACCAGCTGAATTTGAAGCAGTTAATTGAATTGTAAATGAACCAGCGTTTGCAAACGTATGACTTGGTGATTGAACTGTTTCAGTTGTTCCATCACCAAAATTCCACAACCAAGTAGTTGGATTGTTAATCGAGCCGTCTGTTAAAGAAATGGACTGGCCAGCACAGATTTCAACTGAACTAGCTGTGAATTGAGCAACAGGTGCGATTACTTGATTGGTATTCAAACTATACACTTTAAAATCATCAAAGTAAAAACCATCGCCATTTGTGCCACCGTCAGATTTTAAAACAAAGCGCACTTTAATCGATTGACCAACATACTCACTTAAACTTACTTCGTCCAATACCCAATTTGAATTTTGTCCTTCATAAACTGGTGAATTATCAGGTTGAACACTTCCATTTGCACTTGTTCCAGCTACTGTATATTTAGTACATTGAGGAATCCAAGTTGATCCGCCATCTGTTGACACTTGAAATTGCACATAATCAAAATCAGCTTCAATATCCCACTTCGCATAATACGTGATTTTTGCATCTGTTACAGTTGTTAAATTAATGCTTGGCGAATAGGTATAAGTTTTTGTTGAGTTACTCGTATAATTTCCAGTTGGACTATCCGTATATGATTGAGAAGGGCTATAAAAAACGGCCGAAGTCGTATTCCAGTTTCCTGTCCAATTAGTTGTTACGCCAGTTTCTGAAGCGATTAAATTGTAACTTCCATAAACTTTAGCAATTGTATCACGTTTGATCCACAAGCCATTATCAGTTTTCAAAATGTATTTTACAGTTGCGCCCGTTTGAATTCCATTAACTAACGTGTAACTAATAGCACTTGTAGTTTGTTGATTTAAATTCAAATTGTACGTTATTGGATTTCCAACAGTAGCAACGTTTAATAATGGCTCAATAGATACAATAACTGACCCACTTTCTAAGCCTAATCGATGAGCTGAATGATTAAAGTTCCCACTTGTAGAAGGAATAAATGAAGGGTCAATGTCTTTTGCAACAATATATTTTTTTGTTAAATGTGCCAATACTAAATTAGGATGTAACATTTCTTTACATGTAGCATCAATTTCAGATGCTGGTTGCCAAAATGCCGTTCCAACTTCTGGTGTATGTGCAAAAATGGTATCTTTTTGTCCAACTCCAATGTCAACTTTATACATGTAATCATCTGAATCACCCGAAGCTTGATACAGAATGGAACTTTTCATTGCCGTATACCCATTTTTTTCAACCATGTGATTTGTTTCTGCTTGTAAATAATCGTGATGAGGTGCAAATTCTGCATTTGTCGTTCCAATTGGAAAAAGGATTGATTTTGCCCACGTATGTGCATTAAATGCTGTAATGAAATTGTTGTTTTGAACCAACCAACGCATCGCTTGTGTTTCTGCTTCAGAAAAAGCGCCAGTTCCAGGATATGTGTCATTATTAACATTAGTCGATGTTCCTGTTGTTCCCCAACCGTAGGAGTAATTTCTATTCAAATCAACTCCTTTATTCGTTGTGCCAACATTGCGTCTATTTTTACGATGCATTCCTCCACCGTTTGGACTTGTTGTGTTATTATAAACGTATCCATCAGGATTTATGCAAGGTACAAAATACAGTTGCATGTTATTTAATAGGTATTGAACTTCTTCGTTGGTCGCATAGTTTTCTAACAGAAACCACATGTAAAATACTGTTTCCATCAAACTCATAGGTTCGCGTGCATGGTGCAAAGAAGTGTATAAAACTTTAGGTTCCCCAGCTTCATCTAACGACGGATTATCAGAAATCCGAACGTGATAAATGGGCCTGTTTTCAATAGTTAAAAAAGTAGAAATTGGCATTTTTGCTGTAATCAAATTAGGGTAAAGAGTCGCCATTTCATCCAATTCCGCTAATAATTGCGTGTAAGTTAAATAGCCACCCATACTACCTTGATTGAAATGTGTGGGGGTAGTTATCGAAGTTGTTTGTTGACACGATGTGTTTTTATACGTTGAATTGGTGGTTTCATTTTGTTGGATATAATACGCTTGAACATCTGGAATCAACACTTCTATTGAAAAATTATTGGCTTGCATAAGTGCTATTTCATGAGCTGAAAAGTCAGAAATAAAGAACGTGTTATCTTTTCTAATTCCATGGTCAATTGTAACACCTAAATCTGAAAGTGCTTTAAGTCCTTCATTTGAAGTGTTAATTTTGACACGAGAATATCCTTGAGAATACGCTAAATTAATAGTTAAAAAACTAACTAAAAAAAGTATGATTTTTTTCATCCGAAATAGTTTATTAGTACTTAAAATCGATTGCAATTTACGTTTAATTTTCAAATTGAAATCAATTCTTGTTAAACGATTTTTAACAATTTATAGTTGAGTCAAAACAAAAATAAAGTTAAAATCAACGCATATAAATTCAAATTCTACTAAAAATTGAGTTAAATATTCTATTTTTGATAAAAAAAATAAAATGTCTGAAAAGAAATTATCATTTGGAAAAATATTTTGGCCGAGTTTTTTAGCGGTATTTATCATGTCTGTCATTGGATTGCTAATTTTTGCTTTAATTCTTGGAGGTGTTATCGGTCGTTTTGGTGAATTTGGTCCAAAGCCACTAGCTGTGAAAAATAATACTGTTTTACACATGACATTGGATGGACAAATCAATGAAAAATCAGCTATTGAAATTGATGCTTCTTCATTTTCGTTAAACAACAACATTGGATTAAGTGATGTTCTTTTTGGAATAGAATTGGCAAAAACGGATTCAAAAATCAAAGGTATCTTTATAGAAATAGGTGATTTGTCATGTGGTTATGCTACTGCAAGAGCAATTCGGAATGCATTGAATGATTTTGAAACTTCTGGAAAATTTATTGTAGCATACAATTCAGGCGAAGTCATTACACAAAAAGAATATTACATCGCTTCCGCAGCGAATGAAGTGTATGGGTTTCCTTCCTCAATAATGGAATTTGTAGGTTTGGGTTCTGAGTTGACATTTTACAAAAACACCTTAGATAAATTAGAAGTTGAAGTGCAAGTTGTGCGTGGAAAAAACAATGATTTCAAAAGTGCCGTTGAGCCTTTTTATAGAGAATATATGAGCGACTCAAGTCGTTTGCAAATGTCACGTTACGTTGCTTCAATGTGGGAAGATGTGCGCGAAGAAATAGCAAAAGACCGAAAAGTAAAGCCAGCACGTTTAAATGAAATTGCAGATAGTTTATTGATTAGAAGAGCGTCAGATGCTCTGACTTATAAATTATTAGATGGTGTAAAATACAGGGACGAAATTTTAGCCATCATCAATGAAAAAATTGGAAACGAAGCAGATGATAACATCAATTTTCAAGATTTTAAAAAGTATGCCAAAAAGAAATTTTATAAAAATCAAGCGATTACAAAAGGATCTGATCCTACAGTTGCTGTGATTTTAGCAGAAGGTGAAGTTTCAACAGATGGCGATGGATTAACATCAAATGACATTTGCGAGTTGTTAATTGAAGCACGTAAAAACCCATCAATTAAAACAATTGTTCTTCGAATTAATAGTCCAGGTGGAAGCGCATTGGCAAGCGAAGAAATCTGGCGAGAAGTCTCAATTACAAACAAGATTAAAAAAGTTGTCGTTTCAATGGGAGACGTAGCAGCTTCTGGAGGTTATTACATTGCAACTCCTGCTTCGTATATTTTTGCAGAACCTTCAACAATCACGGGTTCTATTGGTGTGTTTGGAATGATTCCTTACACAGGTAAAATGTTGGAAAATAAATTAGGATTGACATTTGACCGCGTTGCAACCAACAAATTCTCCGTCATGTCCATGAATCGAAAGTTGACAAAAGAAGAATATTTAATTGTACAACAAGAAGTGGACACTATTTATGGAACTTTTTTAAACAGAGTTGCTACGGGCAGAAAAATGAAACTTGAAAAAGTGAATCAAATTGCTCGAGGTCGCGTTTGGACAGGAAAGGATGCCAAAAAAATCGGATTAATTGATGAGTTAGGCGGATTGAAAAATGCCATTGCTTATGCTGCAAAACAAGCAGGAATTAAAGAGCCAAGAGTGCTTTATTATCCGTTGAGAAAAGAAGATAAATGGCTTGATTTGTTTGAGCAATTTGAAGAGGAGAATAGCGCGAGTGTAAAAACTGTTTCTACTAAAATCCCTTCTGAATTGTTAAAACATTACAATGCCTTGAAATCACTAGAGAATAGAACAGGAATTCAAGCTAGATTACCTTTTGATTTTAAAATAAATTAATAGATTACTTTAAAAAATAAATTTTTACTATTTTTATTTTTATATTTGTCTAACTTTAAATTATAGTAAGTTAATTAATTTTTAATTATTTATGAAAACCACTCTTGTCTTGTTATCATTACTTCTGTGCTTTAGATTGTTGTCTCAGGATATTTACTTTGGTGAAAATATTCCCATTTCGCTCAACGAAAAAGTTATTTTTAAAGGTAATTTAAAAATTGAAAATGCTTCAAATGTTGATTTTAAAGCTAACTCAAAATCAAAATTTAATCAAAATTTTGAAGTTCTTGTTGGAAGTATAGACTCTGATGGAAAATTTATATTTGAAAACACTTCTGAAAAAACAATTAAAGGAAATTTAATAGTTGATACGATTTCATTACTTTCAAATACAAAACTTTCTATTGTTGATGCAGCTACTTTTCAAGCAAATGATTTATTGGAATTAAATGGTGGAATTACTACAGGTAATAAAATGGTTGTATTAGGCGAAAGCACAGGAAATTCTGGTGTATTAAATTATACTGCAGGTTATATTAATGGAAATATGAAAAGATGGTTTGCTCCATCAACTATTTCAAATGTTTTATTTCCCTTTGGTTCTCCAACGTATTATTCCCCTGCAACGATCTCCTATACAACTGCTCCAAATGGAGGTTCGTTAACAAGTAAATATATTTTAAACTCAACTACAGTTTATCCTATTAATATTTTTGATGCTGGTGATTTACTTGAGAATTTATCCGGTGACGGTTTTTGGGAAATAAATCAAACAGATGGTCTAAATTCTGGAACTTATTCTATTGAATTAACCACAAATAATATAGTAGGGGTTACAGATCCTTCATTATTACATCTTGTAAAAAGACCAACATCAACTGATGCTTGGGGATTAAATTGGTTAGTAGAAGGTAATCATGTAACTAGTTCATTAAACAGTGGGTTTTACACCGTTTACAGAACCGGTGTTACATCCTTTAGCCAATTTGGAATTGCTAGCCCAATTATTAATCCATTACCAGTTGAATTAGTTTATCTAAATGGAAATTGTGATGACAATTATTCACTTATTCAATGGCAAACTGCTTCGGAACATAATTCAACTAGTTTTATTATTGAAAAAAGTGAAGATGGATATACCTGGGATGTTATTGGTGAAGTTGCCGCTGCTGGAAACTCTTCTCAATTATTAAATTATCAATTTAAAGATACGTTGCGCTCATCAAATTTAAATTATTACCAATTAAAACAATATGATAATGACGGTAATTTTAAAGTTTACGGCCCTGTTTCATCGAATTGTTTAACGCCTTCGAATGAAATTTCAGTTTTTCCTAATCCTGTTGTAAATAATTGTACTATAAAATTAAACGCGCTTAAATCTGGCAAAATAAATATTTCGCTAACGGATAATTTTGGTAAACTAATTGAACAATATTCTTTTGAAGCTTTACAAGGTGAGTCAGAATTTTTATTGGATATGAGTAAAGTTACTACGGGCGTTTATTTATTAAATATCCATTCCGAAAATCAAAATTTAAATCAAAAAATTATTAAACTATAATTAATACAATTACTAATTTTAATTGAAACCACATGAAAAAAATAATTTTACTATCGTTAACTTTTTTTTCAATTCCTGCTTTTTATACCCAAGTTGGAATTGGAACATTTAACCCAAACACTTCTGCAGCGCTTGATGTTGATGCTACAAATAAAGGGTTTTTAGCCCCGCGTGTTGCTTTGATATCTAATACTGATTTGGCGACGATTGCTTCACCTGCAACAGGTTTGATGATTTACAATACAGCAACTGCTGGAACAAGTCCAAATGCAGTAGTGCCAGGATATTACTATTACAATGGTTCAAAATGGGAGCGCTTAGTAACAACAACTCCAGATGCAACAATTGAATTTAATACAGTAAATCCAAATATAGGAACACCTACTTTTACACCAAATACACCTTCTAGTGCAGATTATATCTACGTAAGTTCAGTTGACGCAAGTCTATGGGTGTGGAATGGTTCCACGTATGTTACCTTTGTCGGACCAAGTTCAACACCATTTTATATTGCAGGTACAACAAATGACGCAGGGAACAATAAAACAGCTGTAATTGCTCGAACAGGATCTTTGTCGATAGGTTCAACTACAAATTATGGATTTAAAAATGAAATACAAGGTAATATGGCAATTAGGGCTTTAGCTGGGGCTGTTGGAACAGGTACAGGAATAGAAATGCAGACTGATGTAAGTTCTCCAAGATTAGACTTTTTAGTAAATGATGGTTATGTTGGTCAATTTTCATCTGTGGGTTCTGATTTCTTTTTAAGAAATAGTTTAAACAATACTGGAAACATTCGCTTTTGGACTAAAACAGGAGGAACAGGAACGGAAAGATTAACCATATTAAATAATGGTAATATAGGTATTAACACTACTAATCCAGTGAGTACATTGTCAAATACATCTTTACAAATACAAGGCACAAATGTGACAGGGGCAATTAATAATGGATTAAACTGGTCGAGTGCTGGTATAGGATTTGCGGGTGCTTTTTATTCACAGAGTAATTCTGGAAATGGTTTACTAGTAAAGATTGGAGGAAATACAAGTGCTAATAACGCATTTGAAGTGTCAAGAGGGACTCAAATAGGTATTGCAACTCCATTATTCAATGTATTAGGAAATGGAAATGTTGGAATAGGCACAAGTTCACCTGTAACAAATTTACATGTAAATAATCCATTAACTGCAACAGCATCTGTAAATGCTAATGCGCAAGTTTTGAGATTTTCCAGACCAACAACGTCAGGTTTAAAATGGGATAACATTGCTCAATTTAATTTGGGGTCTTATTCTACTTCTATTGCTGCAAATTCTAGATTAGATTTGGCTTTAACTAATGGCGTTGATGCCACTTCGTTTACAAATGTAATGACTTGGTTAGCGAATGGAAATGTGGGAATTAATAATACAGCTCCAAGCGCACCTTTAGTAGTTCAAGGTGTAACAGGAACTGGAGTACTAAAATTAATTTCATCTTCGGGTAATCCTGGAGATAACTGGTGGATGGGCTTTGGTCATAGTTCAA
>CANLIL010000003.1 GCA_947491305.1 Flavobacteriales bacterium
CCTTCTATTTTATGAATTACATGATTGAATTCATGGACATGAAACCAATCATGTTGTACATCGTTGTTGGAATGGTGGCTGTTTTCATATTGGTGTATATCTGGTTCGAAATTGCATACGGTAAAAAGCCATCTGCAATGAAAGAATCAAATATGCACAAACGCTTACAATTACTTTCTTCTGCAGCCTTTTCCTTAGGGCATGGTGGTGCTGATTCTCAAAAAGTAATGGGAATCATCTGTGCGGCATTAATGGTTTATGGAAATTATGCGCGTGAAAATGACATTTCTGTAAATAAAGACCTTCAAGTAACTGAGTTAATTCAAATTGAATACAAAAACGAAGAAGGTAAGAAAGAAAAATTCAAGCCTGAATATGAAAACGAAGAGAAATTATTTGTTTACACAAATGGTAAAAAAATCTACGATCAAGCTTCTAATGAATTAATCTTTGATGATAAAAAAATCAATCCTAAGTATTCACACGCTGGTATCTTTAAAGATTTCATAGGAAAAGAAGGTGAGTTATTGAAAGATCATAAAATCAAAGCGAAAGTTCACTCAGATACAATGCCGTTCTGGATTTCTTTCGGATGTTACTTCATGATTGGTATTGGAACCTTAATGGGCGGTTGGAAAATCGTTAAAACAATGGGTACTAAAATCACGAAAGTAACGCCTTTAGAAGGTGTTTGTGCTGAAACAGCAGGTGCGTTAACTTTGTTCACTGTTTCTCAAATGGGAATTCCTGTTTCTACAACACATACCATTACTGGTTCAATTATCGGTGTTGGAGCAACAAAACGTTTAAGTGCGGTTCGTTGGGGTGTAACGATCAACTTATTATGGGCATGGATTCTTACCATTCCTGTAAGCGCTGGATTAGCTGCTTTGTTCTATTACATCATTTTGATGTTGAAATAATTCAAATAACTGAATAGTAAAGGCTGTCTGATTAGACAGCCTTTTTTATTTTCGCTTCGATTTAAAAAAATCTACCATCAATTCAGCACATTCTTCCTCTAAAACCCCATTAATAATCAATGTTTTCGGATGATACAATTCATTTTGAAAACGCCCTGCGCCTCTTTTCTCATCGCGTGCTCCAAATACAATTTTATCTATTTGTGACCAATACAATGCGCCTGCACACATGACACAGGGCTCTAGTGTCACATACAAGGTACAACCGGTTAAATATTTCGCTCCTAAATACTCTGAAGCAGCAGTTATTGCTTGAATTTCAGCATGTGCTGTAACATCGTGTAAATGTTCTGTGAAATTATGTGACCGTGCTATAATTTGATTATTTACAACAATTACAGCGCCAACTGGAACCTCATCTAAATCACGTGCTTTTTGAGCCTCTTGCAACGCTTGTTTCATAAAATAAACGTCATTGTATGGTGAAATCATCTTTTTTTGGTTAAAACTACCTATTTTTAATTTTTACCACCAAACAAAAATCGAATAATATTTTTTTACATTTGTCAAATGACTCCCATTCCTTATCTTCAAAAAGGTGATTTAATTTACATCACCGCTCCCGCTAAAGCAATCGAACAAGAACATGTTTTGTTTGCCAAAGCCTTTTTAGAAATTAACGGATTTAAAGTTAAAATTAGCGCAAACTGTTTGGGACAACACAACTACTTTTCTGGAACAGATAGCGAACGCCAAGCAGATTTTCAAGAAGGGATAGACGACCCAGAAGTGAAAGCAATTCTATGCGCACGTGGCGGTTATGGTTGTGTTAGAATCGTAGATCAACTAAACTGGGCAGGAATGCTTCGAAATCCAAAATGGATTATTGGTTTCAGCGATATTACTGTTTTTCACCACCGCATGCAAAAATTTAACTTGCCAAGTATCCACGGTTCTGTTGCGCTAAATTTTAAAGAAAACTCAAAAGAAGCATTGACAACAATGGTAGATGCTTTAACTGGAACGTTAACTGAAATAAGCACAACGCCTCACACCAATAATCAATTTGGAAGCTGTTCAGGAAAATTAATCGGTGGAAATTTAAGCATCATATACAGCTTATTAGGAACAAATGATGCCTTAGATTTTACAGATTCAATACTATTTATTGAAGATTTAGCCGAACATTTATACCACATCGACCGCATGATTTTTGCCCTTGAAAAAGCGGGTGCTTTAAGCAAAATTAAAGGATTAATTGTAGGCGGAATGACGGATCTTGAAGATACAACGATTCCTTTTGGCGCGACAATTGAATCCATTATTCTTAGACCGTTTGAATATCAAAAAATCCCAATAGCTTTTAATTTTCCTGCCGGACACATCTCGGATAACCGAGCACTTGTTTTAGGAGCAAATTACGAATTAAATGTTACAGAAAAATCAACGATTCTATCAAAAACAACGCACTGAAAACATACTTTTTATGAATTAAAGAATTCGTTCTAATCTAAAATGAATCTAAATAAGGATTAAACCACTTTTCAATTGTTCTATCTATTAAATTTGCACTAAATTTTTCAACTAGAAATTAAGTAAGTATGAGTAAGTCTGCTATTTTATCATCATCAATCGCCAAAAAATACTGGATGGCATTGACGGGTCTGTTTTTATGCCTTTTCTTGGTAGGTCACCTACTTGGAAACCTTCAGTTAATCCTTAAAGCGGGCGAAGAAGGGAAACGTGCCTTCAACGAATATGCGTATTTTATGACACACAACCCTTTAATTAAAGTGATGTCTTACTTAACGTATTTATCAATTTTATTTCACGCTGTTGACGGAATTTTATTGACTATTCAAAACAAAAAAGCGCGTCCAATTGGATACGCTCACAATAGTCCTAACGCAAATTCTAAATTTTTTGCACGTCAAATGGCAGTTTTAGGAAGTATTATCTTAATTTTTATCGTGATTCACATGTCGAATTTCTGGTGGAAAATGAAATATTCATCAGATCCAATGCCATTACATTCGATTACAGTTGTAGATCCGCAATCGAAAACACCACAATCATTGTACATTACACATTCAGATAATTATTTCCCAGTAAGCGCATTTGAAAACTCTCAAATGGGTGAGGCACAAATGGAAATTCGCAACGGAAATGAATTCTTCAACAAACAAGTGGATGTGAAAATGGGCGAAGGCTACAAAGATTTATATTCATTAACGGTTGCGTTCTTCGGAAAAGATACTGACGCAATCAAAGCAAATGAACAAGCTGGATTAGCTGTTGCATTCTATGTGCTAGCAATGATTGTTTTAAGCTTACATCTAATGCATGGATTCTCTTCGGCTTTCCAATCATTGGGTGTAAACCACAGACGCTACAATGCTGGAATTAAATTGTTTGGAAAACTTTTCTCCATAATTATTCCTGCTGCATTTGCAATGATTCCGCTTTACATCTTTTTTACTAAATAGTATTTAATCCATTACAGATATGTCAAAATTAGATTCTAAAATACCAGAAGGTCATATTTCTCAGAAATGGACCGATTACAAAGATCATTTAAAATTAGTTGCACCAAACAACCGTCCTAAAATCGACATTATCGTTGTTGGAACTGGTTTAGCGGGTTCTTCTGCAGCAGCTTCTCTTGGAGAAATGGGCTACAATGTAAAAGCATTTTGTTTTCAAGATTCACCTCGTAGAGCACATTCAATCGCCGCACAAGGTGGAATCAATGCTGCTAAAAACTATCAAAATGACGGAGATTCAATTTTCCGTTTGTTTTACGATACAATCAAAGGTGGTGATTACAGAGCACGCGAAGCAAACGTTCACCGTTTAGCCGAAGTTTCTGGAAACATCATTGATCAATGTGTTGCTCAAGGGGTTCCCTTTGCACGTGAATACGGGGGTTTGTTGGATAACCGTTCATTCGGTGGAACTCAAGTTCAACGTACATTCTACGCTGCTGGACAAACAGGTCAACAATTGTTGTTGGGTGCCTACTCTGCATTGTCGCGGCAAATTGGTTTAGGTCGCGTTAAAATGTACAACCGTCACGAAATGTTGGACATTGTTAAAATTGACGGAAAAGCACGTGGAATCATTGCACGTAACTTAGTAACAGGTGAAATTGAACGACATGCTGCTCACGCAGTTGTAATAGCTTCAGGTGGTTACGGAAACGTTTATTTCTTGTCAACAAATGCAATGGGAAGTAACGTAACAGCTGCATGGAAAATTCACAAACAAGGGGCGTTTTTTGCAAATCCTTGTTATGTTCAAATTCACCCAACATGTATTCCTGTTCATGGTACAAACCAAGCGAAATTAACGTTAATGTCAGAATCTTTGCGTAACTCAGGTAGAATATGGGTTCCGAAAAAGAAAGAAGATGCTGAAGCAGTTAGAGCTGGAAAATTAAATCCTGCTGAAATTGCTGAAGACGATAGAGATTATTACTTAGAAAGAAAATACCCTTCTTTTGGAAATTTAGCACCAAGAGATATTTCTTCAAGAGCAGCAAAAGAAGTGTGCGACGAAGGAAGAGGTATTGAATCGAATGATACAAATGAAGGCGTGTTTTTAGATTTCTCATCAGAGATTCAAAACAAAGGAAAACAAGCTGCTTATGCAAAAGGTAATCACAATCCAACGCCAGAAGAAATAACAGCTTTAGGCAAACAATGGTTGAAAGAAAAATACGGTAATTTATTTACCATGTATCAAAAAATTACGGATGAAAACCCATACGAAACACCCATGAAAATCTATCCAGCTGTTCACTACACAATGGGTGGTGTTTGGGTGGATTACAACCTACAGTCTTCAATTCCTGGGTGTTTTGTTACAGGTGAAGCCAACTTCTCCGATCATGGAGCGAACCGCTTAGGTGCTTCAGCATTAATGCAAGGATTAGCTGACGGATACTTTGTGCTTCCATACACGATTTCGAACTATTTAGCAGATGAAATTAGAACAGGTAAAATCTCAACAGATGCACCTGAATTCAACGAAGCTGAAACACGTGTTAAAGAATTAATCGCTACTTTCATTGGAAACAACGGTGTCAAATCAGTTGATTATTTCCATAAAAAACTTGGGTTAATCATGTGGAACAAAGTTGGTATGGGACGTAATGAAAAAGGATTAAACGAAGCAATTGCTGAGTTGGCTGAATTAAAAGCTGAATTCAACAAAGATGTTTACGTTCCTGGTTCTGCGGATGAATTGAATCCACAGTTAGAGAAAGCATTAAGAGTTGCTGATTTAATTGAATTGGGTCAATTAATGGCGATGGACGCATTGCAACGAAATGAATCGTGTGGTGGTCACTTCAGAGAAGAATACCAAGATGCTGAAGGAGAAACATTACGCGATGATAAAAACTTCTCTTTTGTAAGTGCTTGGGAACACAAAGGAGAGAATATCAACGATGAAGTATTACACAAAGAAGAATTGAAATACGAATTCATCAAAATTGCAGCTAGAAATTATAAGTAATCAGTTAGCTAGGTAATTAGTTAGCTAGGTAATTAGTTAGTTGGTTAGTTAATGAGTTAGTTTTTAATGAAAGATTAGTGAAATATATGAATTAGATACACAAGTTATTCTTTCAAAAGAATTAGCTTTAAGTTCTAATTTTGAATTAATAAATTACCTAGAACTAGAAATTCAAGAAATTGGGAAGATGATAAATTCATTTATAAGTAAAATAAAAGAAAATAATAATTAGGATCGTTTGTTAGTAATCGTGATTGAACTAATTCACTAACAATCTAACAATCTAAAACACTTCATTATGGCATCAAAATACATCAACGTAAACCTGAAAGTATGGCGTCAAAAAAACGCAAATACAAAAGGAAAAATGGAAACGTATAAATTGGATACTGTTTCAACGGATAGTTCTTTCCTTGAAATGATGGATCAATTAAATGAACAATTAATCAATGAACGTCAAGAGCCAATTGCTTTTGATCACGATTGCCGCGAAGGAATTTGTGGAATGTGTTCGTTGTATATCAATGGGCGTGCTCATGGTCCAGATAACGCTGTTACAACGTGTCAATTACACATGCGTAAATTTGACGATGGCGCAACTATTTACATTGAACCATGGAGATCAAAAGCATTTCCTGTAATCAAAGATTTAGTAGTTGATAGAAGCGCATTTGACCGCATTCAACAAGCGGGAGGATTTGTTTCAGTCAATACATCAGGAAACACAATCGATGCCAATGCAACGCCGATTCCAAAAGCAGATGCTGATAAAGCATTTGAAGCAGCTGCTTGTATTGGTTGTGGTGCTTGTGTAGCAAGTTGTAAAAACAGCTCTGCAATGTTGTTTGTTGGCGCTAAAGTCTCTCAATACGCTTTGCTGCCACAAGGAAAAGTAGAAGCAACAAATCGTGTTTTAAACATGGTGCGTCAAATGGAAGAAGAAGGATTTGGGAACTGTACAAACACTGGTGCGTGTGAAGTTGAATGTCCAAAAGGTATTTCTTTGGAAAACATCGCACGTATGAACAGAGAATTTATGAAAGCAATGATTACTGCTGAATAATATGATTCAAACTATCAATAGTTTAAGCCGATTCAATTGAATCGGCTTTTTTTTAGGTTAAAAATAAATACTTATTAATTTTTTTATACCTTAGCATAAACTTAAATTATTTTATTATGAAAAAATTATTACTTTCTTTAACGATAGTTGGAACTGGATTTTTTGCCAGCGCACAAGTAATTTGCGCAGTAACAGCTCCTTCTTCTATTGCAGGCAACTACAACTTCACATGGGCAGATCCTGCTGGTGGCGCTTGGACTACTCCAGATTTTTTAATCCCTAATACATTTGTAGAAGATACATTGGTTCTGGTAAATGATGGAACACCGGGCACTAATGCAACCTTTGGAAATTTATTAGCTGAAGAAGGGTGCAATCCATCTCCTGTAAATGCTTATGCTGGAAAAATCGCTGTATTACGCCGTAACACGTGTGAATTTGGAATGAAAGCATACAATGCACAACTTGCTGGTGCGGTTGCAGTTATCATTATTAATCGCGATAACACAGTTATAGCAATGGGTGGTGGTGCAATGGGTGGACAAGTTACAATCCCAGTTGTAATGATAAACACTCTTGATGGCGCAAACATTTTAGCTGCCATGCAAAATGGACCAGTTGTTGCTTTCTTGGGCAATAAAAATGGTTTCTATCCAAATGATTTTGGAATGAATAATGGCGAAGTAACATACTCTAAGTTAAGTGCTGTTAACAGTGTAATTGCTCAAAACGGAACAGATTATTCCTTCAAATTAAAAGGTATGGTGCGTAATTTCGGAACAAATGCACAAACAAATGTTGTGGTAAACGCTAAAGTTACTAGAAATGGTACAACTGTTTACAACCAATCTTCTACACCTGTTGCTTTACCTATTGGTGATTCATTAGACTTTGTTTTGCCAGATTTTGCACCTGCAAGTTACCCTACTGGAAGATATGCTTTAACGTATACAACTACAGCAACAAATACGGATGATTATGCCGCTGACAATACCTTGTCTTATGAATTCTTTGTTTCTGATTCATTATTAGGTTATTCAAAATTAGACACTATTAGCTTCACGCCTGATGCAGGTAACGGATCTCGTCCTGGTGGAAACACCTATACAAGCTACATGCAATGTATTAACTACAAAGACGCAAATGCTAGTCGTTTGATGGCTGAAGGTATATACTTTAACTTTGCTGTAAATGCTTCAGATAGTATTACATTAAGTGGTCAAGAATTTACCGTTTCAGCGTACGAATGGGCAGATGTATTTACAGATTTAAACGATGCTGCATTTAGTAACGCAGGTTCATTTAATTCTGTGTTCAACAATCAATTGGCCTCTAATTCTTATTACTACCCAAACACAACAACTACAGACACATCTGTTTACGCTTCATTCAATACTGTTTTTGAATTGGAAGACAATAAAAGATATTTATTCTGTGTAAGTCCATCTGAAAATAAAATTTTCTTAGGAATCAGTAATGCATACAACTACACGGCTAACTTAAACGAATATGCTGAGCCAATTAACCCAATCAATGTTGTAGATGCTGCAGCAACTACACCTTGGAGTGTTGCTGGTTTTGGTTCTGATACTCAGCCAAGTATTATTGTTCGTGCTGAAGCAAATACTGTTGGTATTAACGAAAATGCAACAATTGAAGGTGCGGTTTATCCAAACCCTACTAACGGTGATGTAACATTGACAATTAATGCTGAAGGAAAAGCGACTATTTCAATCGTAGATCTATCAGGTAAAACTGTTTCAACTTCTACTATTAGCATCGTAAATGGTAAAGCACCAATTACGATGAATAATTTAGAAAGCGGTGTTTACTTATTCAATGTTACTTTAGCAAATGGTCAAGCGACTCAATTCAAAGTAGTTAAAAAATAAGTTCAAACTTTATTGAATAAAAAAAGGCGGCAGTTTAAAAACTGCCGCCTTTTTTACGTTTTAAGCGCTTAAAAATTTAAAGACACCCCAAATGTTAGCGGATGAACGCTATCTGTTTTATTCGCCTTAAAATAGCTTAATAAGCTATAATCAACAAACAGCCCCAAGCCTTTATATCCAATTCTTACTGCTGAATTCAAAATAAATGGGTTAATTTCATAATCTCCTTTTACCGATTCATCAAATGTTTTTCCATCAAAAGATCCTTCGCGGTGAATGCGAGAATAAATTTTCACACCACCAACTATACCTGCGGCAAAATAAAACCCTTCATCTTCATAGTTGTTTCCACAAAATTCTAACATCAAGGGTAATGTTAAATAAGTGGCATTTAATTTATTTTTAGAATAGGTATAAATTGGATCTACAGCGGCAGTAATTGTTGGGCCAGTTGTATTGATAATATAATTATTATTGAACGCAAACTGTGTAAAACTAAATCCTAAACCAGTTGTAAAACCTAAATGATGTTGAATAATTGGAAACTTTCGTTCTAAAAAATTAATATTCCAAACCATAGACTGGGCAATATTATTCTCTAAAAAAACATTGTTTTCAAAATCTGGGGTAAAATTAGCATTTAACATTGTTCTAAACCCAAAATCAACACCTGCCCAATGCGCCTCTTTACGTCCAAATTTTTTAACTTTACCAGTAACGTAGGTTAAGGTGTCTTTTTCTTCAGTGCCCGATTTTTTGTCTTTAGAATGATCGATCAATATAACCTCTACTTCACCCATATTAAATCGAGTAGTATCGCTTTCCTTTTTTTCTTGTGCAAAAGCAACACTTGATAACAACAAAGCAACGAATGTAATTTTATTTTTCATCTTATAATTTTTTAATGTTCTGCTATTAGACTTCAAAACAACAAAAAAGTTACAATTTCATAAAATTATTCCCAATTATCTAAGAATTCGTCCAAACTTCGTCGGTCGAGTTTGGTTGGTTTACCTGATCCATTTTGTCGGTAAACAGCTTGTGCAAGTTGATACGTTTTGTACTTTTCAATTTCTTCAATAGGTGTTGTATCAATTAAATAATCAGCAACCAGTTTCGCTCCAACTCTTTTCTCTAACAAAGCAATAACTTTATATGAAAAAACAGCGGTATTCTTAGAAATTTGAATCGTATCACCAATTTTTGGTTCTTTGGAAGGCTTGATGGAGGTTTGATTCACTTTTATTCGGCCTTTAGACAAGGCTTCAGATGCTTGTGAACGTGTTTTTTCCAAGCGAACCGCCCAAATATATTTATCCCATCTCAAGCTCATTGCGTTCTTTTTTTGTAAGGGATTGAAACACTAAATTATAGGAAAGATCAATTAATTCTTTCATCAAAACAATTGAAACATCTGAATTTACTGAAACAGTATTCCAATGCTTTTTATTCATATGATAGCCTGGTTGAATACCGAAATAAGACTCTCTTAATTCAACCGAACGCTCTGGATCACACTTCAAATTAACGCTTTCAAAACGATCAACATCTGTCAAAGCAAACATTTTGGAACCAACTTTTAATACGAGTGTTGATTGATCAAAAGGAAAGCCTTCTGTAACAAAAGGCTTTCTTAAACAATATTCATAAAATTCTTCTAGAATCATTCAAATTAATGAATCGCTGGTGCTTCATCATAATTTCCTAAACGATACAACATTTTTGTATGCTCAGCTACAGCTTTTGCAAATGTTTTGTAGGAATGATAGGGCAAATTGTATTCTGCTGCTGTCTCCTTTACAATGTTTGCTAATTTAGCGTAATGAACGTGACAAATATTTGGAAACAAATGGTGCTCTACTTGGTAATTTAAACCTCCAACATACCATGATAATAACTTCGCTTTAGGCGCAAAATTAGCCGTATTAAATAATTGATTAACTGCCCAATCAGCATTTACGTTTCCTGATTCGTCTGGCAATTGATAATCTGAGATTGGAACAACGTGTGCCGGTTGAAAGATTGCTGCTAAAATTAATCCTGAAACAAAATTCATTAAGAAAAATCCTAAGAAACTAACCCAAAAACTTAATCCTGTAAAAATAATAGGAAGCCCAATGAAAATTCCACCATAAATTATTTTTCCAATGATTAAAGTAGAAATATGTCGTCTAAACGTAATGTTTTGTGTTTTTGTTAAACCCATTTTTTCATAACGGATTGCTTGTTTGTAATCTTTCGTTAAAAACCACATAAACGTCATTAAACCATACAAAAACCATGCATAAACATGCTGAAAACGGTGCATAAAACGTCTTTTTTGATGCGGTGAAAATCGCATAATCATACCCGGATCAATATCTTCGTCCATACCCGATACATTTGTGTAAGTGTGGTGCAATACATTGTGTTGAATGCGCCAATTCACATCGCTTCCACCTAATAAAAACATGATATAACCAACATACTTATTTACTGTTTCATTTTTTGAAAATGTTCCATGATTGGCATCATGCATTATTGAAAGTCCGCAACCGGCCATACCAACTCCCATTCCAATATACAAAGCGAAAATAAACCATGGGTTTTCTGCAATTGTTAACAACAAAATAAATGGTGTGACATACAACCCAATCATGGCAATCGTTTTAAAAACCATACTTGCATTGGCATACCTAGAAATGTTGTTGGTTTTGAAATATTCACTGACTCTTTGACGCAAAACTTTATAAAACTCTTCGTTTTGGTTTTTTGCAAATGTAACTGAGGAAAAATTCATCTAACTTTCTTTTAATTTATACAAATTTACACAATTAACTTAAATGATTGTGAAATTATTATGTTTTAACTATCAACATGTTTTTGTTATTAGTTATAATACCCTATAAACATTTTAATATCTATTTTTGTTCAAATGATTAATTACATAAACTATTCAAATGATTAGATTTATACAAACACAGCCATATTGCGTAGATTTATTTGAAAGAAAAAGATTAAATACGCTTGAAGTCAGTATTGGAAAGCTAAACCTCGGAAGCAACAACCCAATTCGTGTTCAATCTATGACGACAACAGACACGTTAGATATTGAAGGATCTGTTAATCAGTCAATTAGAATGATTGATGCTGGCTGTGAACTTGTAAGATTAACCGCTCCAAGTAAAAAAGAAGCTGAAATATTAGGCGAAATAAAAGCAAAATTAAACGATTTAGGTTACACAACTCCGTTAGTTGCTGACATTCATTTCACTCCAAATGCTGCTGAAATCGCGGCAAAAATAGTTGAAAAAGTACGCGTAAATCCAGGAAATTATGCGGATAAAAAGAAATTTGAAGAAATCAATTTTACGGACGAATCATATTTGGACGAATTAAATCGCATTGAAGAAAAATTTACACCACTTGTAGAACTTTGCAAAACACACAATACAGCCATGCGGATAGGAACAAATCACGGTTCTTTATCTGATCGAATATTAAGTCGGTATGGCGACACGCCAGAAGGAATGGTAGAATCTGCCTATGAATTTATGCGAATTTGTGAAAAAAATAATTATTTCAACTTTGTCATTTCAATGAAAGCAAGCAATACGCTTGTTATGGTTCAAGCATATCGCTTATTGTGTGCAAAAATGATTGAAAACGGAAAGATTTACCCTGTTCACCTTGGGGTAACTGAAGCAGGAGACGGAGAAGATGGTAGAATTAAATCTGCGGTTGGAATTGGCGCTTTGTTGGAGGATGGAATTGGCGACACGATTCGCGTTTCTTTGACCGAAGAACCTGAGAAAGAAATTCCTGTTGCACAAAAATTAATGAATAAATTTTCTGATAATAAACCAAAATCGAACATAATTGCAAGTGAAAGCTTGCCTTATTCTCCTTTTGAATATGAAAGAAGAGAGACAGAACCTATTCATATAATTGGCGGAAAAAATGTTCCTGTTGTAATTGCTGATATTGCAGAAATTACGACCATTAAACCTTCCCATTTATTTGGTTTTGGTTACGCATATTCTGTTCCCCTTGACAAATGGAACATTTTAGATCAAGCAGCGGATTATGTATTTATAGGCAACCAAAAAATTGATTTTGAAATTCCTGGTACATTAGGAGTGATCTGTGGATTTGAAAATTGGAACTCAAATTATAAAACAAAACAAGGATTTTATCCATTGATTAAAATCGAACAATTGTCTGAATTAAACAAAGCAACAAAAGCGTTTGTTTCAATTAATCATTTATCAAAAATTGATTACAATTTGCTGCGAGAAAAGCCAAATTGCACCTTAATTATTGAAGGAGAAATTAATCAATTAACACATTTAAATCGAGTTTATCATATAAATTTTGCGAAAAACAAGGTATTAAATCCAGTTGTTTTTAAATTAAACACTACGATCAATGAAGATGAATTATTTCAACTATATACCTCAAGTGAAATTGGCGTTTCATTTATTGATGGTTTTGGTGATGGCCTTTGGTTAACAGGAAATGTTTCGGTACAATTAAAAAACGCTACTTCTTTTGGAATTTTACAAGCAACACGAACACGAATTTCTAAAACGGAATATATTTCATGTCCTTCTTGCGGAAGAACATTATTTGATTTACAAGAAACTACAGCAAAAATCAGAAAAGAGACCAGTCATTTAAAAGGATTAAAAATTGGAATTATGGGCTGTATTGTAAATGGTCCAGGAGAAATGGCCGATGCAGATTATGGCTACGTAGGAACTGGAGTTGGAAAAATTCACCTTTACAAAGAAAAAACGGTTGTTAAGAAAAACGTTCCAGAAAACGAAGCGGTAAAGGAATTGATTAATTTAATAAAAGAAAACGGAGATTGGATAGATCCAAAAATATAACAGCACTAAAGTTCCACGTGAAACAAATTAATTGATGTGAATCAATAACACTGAAATATCACTTGGAGAAACACCACTAATACGCGCTGCTTGACCTATTGTAACTGGTGAAACCTTCGATAATTTCTCTTTTGCTTCTAAACTTAAGCTTTTAATAGCGGTATAATCAATAGACAAGGGGATTTTTAAATCTTCTAATTTGAGCATTTTATTTGCCTGATCTTGTTCTCGTTCGATATACCCTTCATACTTCATCAATATTTCTGCTTGTTCTAAAGCATCAATTGTTAAAGCATCATCTTGTTTAAAAGCATTCGAAAAATCATCTGACATATCTAACATATCAGACATTTGAAGCTGTGGGCGAGTAATTAGCGAGGACAACTTGACCTGTTGTGTAAGAAGTGTTGAATCTTTCTCTTGTAATATTGAATTTGCTGAAGAAGGCGTAACACCAATAGATTTTAATTTTGAAATAATATCATTTGTTTTAGATATCTTTTTTTCAACGTTGTCCAATCGCTCGGTATCGACCAATCCAATAGCATGTGCTAACGGGGTTAACCGAACATCTGCATTGTCTTGACGCAAAAGAATTCTAAACTCAGCTCTACTTGTAAACATACGGTAAGGCTCAATTGTACCTTTCGTAATCAAATCATCAATCAAAACCCCAATGTAAGCTTCATTACGTTTTAAAATAAACGGTGAAAGATCATTAATTTTTCGATGTGCATTGATTCCAGCCATTAATCCTTGCGAAGCAGCTTCTTCGTAGCCAGTAGTACCGTTAATTTGACCGGCAAAATATAAATTATTAATAAGCTTTGTTTCTAACGTATGTTTTAATTGAGTAGGTGGAAAGAAATCATATTCTATAGCATAGCCTGGACGGAACATTTTTGCTTGTTCAAAACCAGGAATTGCATGCATCGCTTTCAATTGAATTTCTTCAGGTAAAGATGTGCTAAAACCATTAACATAAATCTCTACAGTATTCCAACCCTCAGGTTCTACAAAAATTTGATGACGATCACGGTCAGCAAAACGATTGATTTTATCTTCAATACTCGGGCAATACCTTGGGCCTGTACTTTTAATAGAACCATTGAACATAGGTGATCGATCAAAGCCGGTTCTTAACAAATCGTGTGTTTCTTCGTTTGTATAAGTTATATGACATGGTATTTGCTTTTCCAATGGCTTGGTATGCATAAAACTAAACGTTGAAGGATTACGGTCGCCATCTTGAGTCTCCATTTTAGAATAATCTAAAGAACGTCCATCAACACGCGGTGGGGTACCTGTTTTCATTCTTCCTGAAACAAATCCATAAGCTATTAAATCTTCAGTAATTCCAGTTGAATTTCGTTCCGCAGCACGGCCTCCTCCGAATTGCTTTTCACCAATATGAATCAAACCATTTAAAAAAGTACCATTAGTAAGGATAACGGATTTACCATAAATTGAAATTCCCAAAGAGGTTTTAACACCGATAATCGATTCACCATCTACAATTAAACCAGAACACATGTCTTGCCAAAAATCAACATTGGAGTTTCGTTCTAATAACAAACGCCATTCTTCAGCAAATAACATACGATCATTTTGTGTGCGGGGCGACCACATAGCTGGACCTTTGGAAAGATTTAACATTCTAAACTGAATGGCACTTCTATCGCTTACGTATCCAGAACCACCGCCAAGCGCATCAATCTCACGAACAATTTGTCCTTTTGCAACACCACCCATAGCTGGATTACAACTCATCTGTGCAATGGTATTCATATTCATTGTCAATAACAAAACAGAACTTCCAAGTTTTGCGGCAGCATTAGCAGCCTCACACCCAGCATGACCAGCACCAACAACAATTACATCATAAGATTTTAACATAAGACAAATGTTTCACGTGAAACAAAATTAAATAGAATATGTTTCACGTGAAACATATTTTTGAATATAAAACGATTCTTTTTCTCTCATTAATTGCTCATCAGCGGGCAACTTATCTTTATAACCCAACAAATGAAGTACGCCGTGAACACAAACACGCAAAAATTCCTCAAATAAATCTACCTCGTATTCTATTGAATGATCTTTAATTCGTTCATATGAAATGAATAGGTCACCAGAAACAATATCGTTTTCTGTATAATCAAAAGTAATAATATCAGTAAAATAATCATGATTCAAATACTGCTTGTTAATCTCCAACAAATAAGCGTCAGATGAAAAAACATAAGAAATTAATCCTAAATCTTTTTTTTCATTCGTTATAACAAATGTAAGCCAAGACTTAAACGTATCATCACAACTATAAGGCAAATCTACATCAATACAACTAAAATCGATCATTTATTAAAAAACAAATTTACTAATGAACCATTGTTTAAAAACTCAACTTCATCTGCTAAATTTTTCATTAGAAATATACCTCTTCCATTTTCCTTTAACACGTTTTCTGGTGAAGTAGGGTCGGGAAGGTTCGTAACATCAAAGCCCATACCTTTGTCGCTGATAGAAAAATTGAACATCTGCTCACTGTCACAAACACTTAATGCTACTTTTAATGTTTTAGAAAATTGATTTCCGTGTTGAATAGCATTATTTACAGCTTCAGAGACAGCGATTAAAACGTTGCCATATAAATCATCTGAAACTGAAAGCTTCAAACACATGTCATCAATAAACAATTCAACATTATTGATAGAAGAGAAATCAGAATCAATTTCTATGGAATCAACAAAAACAAAATTTTCCCTCATAAAATAAAATCAATACAACTTAAAAGTTTTGATTGAAATATTGATTTGCTTTATCCAAATAATACTTTTTATAAATTGGGTCAACAGCTTGCAATATTTCTAATTGTTTTAACTTTTGTTTGTTATACTCATCAAATCGAATTTGGTTACCATTTGGAAAATTATTTCCTGATTTTGATTCTCTTTTATCTTCGAAGCCTCTTTCCATTAATGCTTTTTCAGACTCTAATAAACGCGTTAATATGTTCTTTTGACGTTCAATTAAATCATTTGAAAAATTCCTATTTATCAAATCCTTTTCTTGTTTTTCAAGTTCATTAATTAATGGATTTAATTGGTTTCCTTTGCCTTTACCCTCTTTGTTTAACTGGTTTTTTAGTTCTTCAAGTTTCATGCGTAAAGCTGTTTGTTCTGCGGCCATTTTAGCAGTTTCTTTATTGCTTAAACCAAACGGGTTAGATCCTGAATTTCCTCCAGGTTTAGAACCTTGCCCATCTTTATCTCCTGGTTGTTTACCCCCTGGGTTTGGCCCCTTTTTTAATTGATCTAATTGCTTTTTAAGCATTTGTTTTATATCGCCAGGAGAAGAGCCCCCCGGTTTTGGTTTGCCTTTTCCTGGTTTAGAACAGCTTCCATTACCATCCATCTTCATTTGCATTTGTTGCTGCATACTTTGAAGGGATTCATTTAATAATAATGCCAAATTATTAAAGGAGGTCATAGCAGTTTGTTGATGAACATTTAATTTTCGCAAATCGCGTTCATCTAAATCTTCTAGAGCTAATTTATGATTTGAATTTAAACTGTTTAACTCTTTATCAACAAAAGAAGCGATTTTGGGCTGACGTTTAGCAAGCGCTAATAAACTATCACGAACCATTTTTGTATCTTCTATAATTGAGCGTTGTTTTCTCCCCAAACGTTTATAAAATGGATCGTTAACATTTAATTTTGGAAATTTAACCAACAAGTATTCTTGGCTGAGAGACAGTGTTAGTAAGTTTTCCAAAATAGCTCTTAATGAATTTATATCTTCTTCTTCTTCTTCTTTGTTTGCCTCCTCTTGTTGTTGGTTCAATTGATCCGCCATCTTTTCTAAATTATCAGAGGCTTTCTCTTGTTTTTCAGTTGCCTTATTCTTTTTGTTCTTTTCTAGTTGCTCTTTAGCCTCTTGTAGGTTTTGATCTGTGTCGTTTTTAAGGTCTTCTGGGGTTTTAATGTCCATCTTATCACTTAACTCTTCGTTCAACTTCTCCATCTCTTTTAAATCTTCTTTAAGTTGGTCGAATTGATCATTAATTTTTTGCTGTTTATCTTCTAGCTTATCTTTTGGTGTGTCGTTTTTCAAGGTTTCATTTTTCAAATCCTTTTGATCTTTTGACAGACTTCTCAATTCTTTTTCAATGGCATCAATTTTCTCATTTAATTGCAATTTTTTAAGCATTTCCAAACTTCTATCTAATTGATTCTTCATTTTTTCTGAAGACTGATCCAACTTATCCAATTTGTCTTTTAATTCATCTTTATCATTCTCTTGCAATAACTTTTGCAAATCATCTAATAATTTTTTTAATTCATCATCCATCAATTGTTCAAGCAATTTGTCAATTTGTTCTTGTTTCTCTAAAAGTTGTTTATCAATTTCAGATAATTGATTTTGTTCTTTGGATGATTTATCAATTTTATTTTGCAATTTTTCAAGTGATTCTACAATGCTTTTTTGTTCTTCCTTTAATTGATTCAACTGATTCATTTTATTCCAATCAGAAGATTTAGCATTTAATGTTTCTTTTTTTAATTTTTGGAGGTTTTTTTGAAAATCTTTAGAGCGTTTTAATAGATCATCTAAGTTCGATTTAATTTGTTGTTGGTCTTCGTCTCTTGTTTCATTTAATTCATCTAAAGAAGGAAGTTTATAGGTGTAAACAGTAGAGCGTGTTTTTTTATTTCCATTTACACCATCGTTATCTGTCACTTCAAAATAATAATCTATACGATCATTTAACTTTACGTCTTCACGTCTAAAATCGACCGCAAAATCAAATTTGTTTTCTGTGCCATTAACTTGTTGAACTGGTAAATAATTTGTTTTTAAAACTCCTTTATCAGAAACAATAGAATAAACAAAATTTAAATTTGTTAAGCCATAATCATCAGATGCCAAACCTTTAAAATAATGCAATCCATTTAATAAACTATCTTGTTTCTGAGAAACTTGAATTGTTGGGAATGCGTCCTTTATTACAGTCAAATTAAAAACGGTTGAATCGATCTTAGGATAATATAAATTCGCATAATTTAATTGAATTAAGCTAGTATTGTTATAAATCTCTTTAAAACTAAACCCATTAGTAAGGTGTCTTTTTCTTTTTCCAGATGAAATAAAATCTACATATTTGGTGTTTTTAGATAAAACAGACCATTGAATTTGCGTACCTTGTGGAATGGATAAATCTCCCACATTTTGAATGACTTCATTCTGTCTTTTTAAATAGGCTGGATATATTAATTTAGCCTGAAGCCTGCCAATTGTTGCTTTACCAAAAACTGTAATTCTGTAATTATCACTTAAATAATCATTCGCTTCAAAATGAAAAAATCCAGAAGATTTAATTTTTTTTATAGTACTTGTAAATCTGTTTTTTCCTGTTTTCTTCATCAAGAATTTACCATTTTCACTTGAAATATAAACTGTTTCTGGAATTACACTTCCTGTTAACGCAACATCAATTATTAGATTTTTACCTTCCTCTAAAGTAAAATTTGAAGCTGATAAGACAAAGTTAAACGGGGCTTTTTCTTTAAAAATAGTATTAAAATGAACAACTCGATCAACACTTTCTTTGTATAAGCGCGGCGCCGCTATGCCAATTAATACAAACAATAAAAACAAAGGGATCAAATACTTTAAATAACGTTTGTTCTCTTGGAGTTGAATAGCAGCTTGGAAGGGTATTAATTTTAAATTAGTAGACCGCTGTTGAACACTAGCTTTTAACAATTCAATATTACCCGTATTAGACTGAATATCGTTATGTAATTGTAAAGTGTTTTTTAGTCGATCCGAAATCTCTGGGAAAAATTGACCTATAATGTCTGCTGCTTGAACCCTTGAAATTCTATTCCCGAACGATATTAATTTTAAAAAAGGAATTAAAAAAAACTTGTAAAACAACGCAGTATTAAATAAAATAAAACCGAAAAACAATACAGCCCTAACTACCGTGTTAAAACGTATTGCAAATTCAAATAAAGTTGTAAAAAGAAATGTAAACAAAAAAAAACTCACAAAAAGTAAAACACCTCGTAAAAGTTGATTTTTATAATATTTACGAATAAAACCATCTATTTGATCTAATAATTGTTCAAAAGACTCCATTTTAACAAGTAATTTTCGATGAAAGGTCTAAATTAAAACTAAAAAACAGAAATGACACAACTTTTAACAGATTTAAACAAGGTATTTCTACAAAACGGTTGGATATAAAGAAAAATGGAAGAAAACTCTGTATCTTTACAAAAAATTATTTAAAGATGAATAACAAACCAGTTCGCGTTCGATTTGCCCCATCACCTACAGGTCCATTACATATGGGCGGTGTTAGAACAGCGCTATACAACTACTTATTTGCAAAAAAAAATAACGGGACTTTTCTTATAAGAATAGAAGATACCGACCAAACACGTTTTGTTCCTGGCGCACAAGATTACATAATGGACGCGCTTGCATGGTGTGGAATTAGTCCAACAGAAGGGCCAGGAATCGGGGGGGAATACGGTCCGTATGTTCAATCTGAAAGAAAACATTTGTACCAGCCTTATGCCGAACAACTTGTTCAAGAAGACAAGGCATACTATGCTTTTGATACAACAGAAGAACTTGAACAAGTGCGTGAAAAAGCAAAAGAAATGGGAATGCCGAATTGGCAATACAACCATGTAACGCGTGCAACACTAAGAAATTCGATAACATTACCGAAAGACCAAGTAGAAGAATTATTAGCAAAAGGTACACCTTATGTGATACGAATGAAAATGCCTCGCAACAGAGACATACGCTTCGAAGACATTATTAGAGGCTGGGTGGTTGTTAACACAAATAATTTAGACGACAAAGTGTTGTTTAAAAGCGACGGCATGCCAACATATCATTTAGCAAACATCGTTGATGATTATTTAATGAAAATTAGTCATGTTATTCGCGGTGAAGAATGGTTGCCTTCTGCTCCTTTACATATTATGCTATATGAAGCTTTTGGTTGGGAGGCTCCAGAATTTGCACATTTACCGCTGTTATTGCGACCTGATGGAAACGGAAAGTTGTCCAAAAGAGATGGTGACCGTTTAGGTTTTCCCGTGTTTCCAACGAATTGGACGACCTCAGAAGGAGAATTGTATTCAGGATATAGAGAAAAAGGATATATTAATGGGGCATTTGTTAATATGTTAGCTTTTTTAGGATGGAACCCAGGAACAACACAAGAAATTTTTAGTTTAGAAGAGCTTTGTGAAGCGTTTACATTAGGCCGTGTTTCTAAATCAGGTGCAAAATTTGACCCAGACAAAACAAACTGGTTTCAACAAAACTATTTAAGAAACACGCCAAACGAAGAGCTTGCTAAACAATTAAACGAAAAGCATTCAAATAAATATGATCTTAATCAATTAACGACCGTTTGTGGATTAATGAAAGAACGGGCAACGTTCATAGAAGATATTTTAGTTGAAGGGGCCTACTTGTTAGAACGACCAATAAATTATGATGAAGAAACTATCGCTAAAAAATGGAAAAGTGATACACCGGAAATTTTAAGTGCTTGGAAAAACTGTTTGACTGAAATTGAAAATTTTACAACAGAAACAATAGAATTAGAATTTAAAAAATTTTTAGCTGAAAGAAATTTGGGCATCGGTAATGTGTTACCTAATTTTAGATTGTTATTAACAGGCAAAGGAATGGGGCCAAGCATGTTTGAAATTGCAAATTTTTTAGGCAAAGAAGAGTGTTTAGAGCGTATGAATCAAGGGCTTACAACAATTAAAGGAAATTAATTTTCTATGAAACATACCATCGAAGTTAACGGAATAAAAATTTATGCCTTTCACGGATGCTTAGAAGAAGAGGCTAAAATTGGGGGCAACTACTTAGTTGATGTTATGTTAAATACAAACTTTTTTAACGCTGCTGAAAACGATGATTTAACACAAACAATAAATTATGTTGATATCAATAAAATTGTGTGTGAAGAAATGTCTATTCGTTCAAAACTAATTGAACATGTTGGACAACGAATAATTAAACGAATAAAAAAAGAAATAAAGAACATAATATATCTTAGAATTAAAGTTACAAAAATCTGTCCACCAATCAATGGAGATGTAGATAACGTAGCAATAATAATAGAGGAATAATTTAATTAAAGAAAAATTTAGTATCTTCGCAATCCAAAATGGTTTCGTGGCCGAGCGGCTAGGCACCAGTCTGCAAAACTGTGTACAGCGGTTCGAATCCGCTCGAAACCTCAAAAAGCCCTTAAGTTATTTAAGGGCTTTTTTAATTTTAATAAATTATGGTTAATTGCTTGATTTTGGTATACACTGCTTTACTTGCTGTTTTTCCAACTATGTAATAAATATAGTTTCCTGGTGAAACTAGTTCTCCATTTGGTAATCTACCGTCCCAAGAAAACAAAATGTCAGTAGCTTGAAAAACTGTTTCATTTTTTGAGTTGATTATAACCAAACTAAAATCAGAAAGGTTAATTCCATTAATTTCAAATTTATCATTTGAACCATCATTATTGGGTGTAAACACATTTGGTAAAACAAATTGATGGTCCGTTGTTTCTATATTATTAATAGATTGATTTGTTTCTTCAATTAAAGATGTTGAAACGGGTATTTGATTCGATTTCTTTTCAATAATATTAGAAGCTAATTCCGAAGGGCGGTTGTCCAAAACAGGATTGTTTGAATTGAAAACAACAGGGGTAATATTAGCTGTGTTTACTAAGTCTTCAATTGGTAATAAATTTGTTTGATTGTTTAAGTCCTGGTGAATAATAGAATTGTTAATCTTTATGTTAGAACGATGAGTTTCAACTGGTGTTTTCTCATTGCTACTTACTTGATTCACCTCTTCATTTGAAGGTTTATTAATCGTTTGAGACGAACCTAACTTTTTTTGAGGTGTTGTGTTTATAGAAAAATAATAAGTAAATCCTCCAATTGTAAGTAGCGTAATTGAAGCTATTATTAGTTTAGATGCCGAGAAAATAGTTGAACCAACAACAGGAGCAGAGGAAGCGCTGATTGACGAAGCAACGTTATTCCAAAGTTCAGGTCGAACAGGTGTTTCTAGATTTTCTAGAGAATCTTTAAACAACTCTTTTATATAATCGTTATCTTTCAAAATTTATTTTTTCTAATTCGTTTTTTAAAAAACTTCTTGCTCTTAAGTACTGAGATTTGGATGTGTTTTCTGTAACACCTAAAGTTGAAGCTATCTCTTGATGAGAATAACCTTCGATGGCAAACATATTAAAGACAATTCGATACCCATTAGGCATTGAATTAATTAGTTTTAATAAATCTTCAGAAACTAAATTTTCAAACGTAAAATCATTGTTTTCTAATTTATAAGATACAACTTCTAAATCTGTATCATTCGAAAATTTACTATTTTTCCTAATTTGATCTAAAGAAGTATTTACCATAATCCTTCTAATCCAACCTTCCAAAGAACCTTCGTTTTTAAATTCACTTATTTTATTAAATACTTTAATAAAAGCATCTTGCAAAACGTCTTCTGCATCACTTTTATTTTTCGCATAACGAACACAAACAGTTAACATTTTAGGCGCGAACTTATCAAACAAAAAGCGTTGTGCTTTTGCGTTTCCTTTCACACATTCTTTAATTAGCGCTGCATCATCCATACAAAGTATCTATTGATAGACATAAATGACACAAAAAAAGTTGCATTCACAAAAAATTAACACGGAATTTTATCAATTCTATTTTGGTGTCTACCACCATCAAACGGTGTTGTAAGAAAGGCGTTTACCATCTCTAATGCTAACTCTGTTGAAATAAAACGAGCTGGTAAAGCTACTATATTTGCATTATTATGCTGGCGTGCTAAAATAGTTAAATCAGTGTTCCAACACAAAGCACTGCGAATACCTTTATGTTTATTAACCGTCATGTTTATTCCGTTTCCAGAACCACAAATAACAATACCCAACATTGATTCATTTGCTTCAACCATCTCAGCAACTGGATGACCAAAATCAGGATAATCAATACTTTCGTCTGAATAACAACCAAAATCTTTTACAGTAAAACCTTTTTCTTCTAAAAAAGAAATTAGAAGTTTTTTTAACTCAAAACCAGCATGATCTGAACCAATCGGAATAATATTTTTATACATAATTACAAATTTTAACAAAGGTAACTTATATGAACAATTCAATCAAGTTTTAAACAATGAAAGAAAAAAAGCAGCTACTAACGAATAAAAACACAAAAGAAATCAACAAGTAAAATCAATAAATTGTTAATTAACGTTTAAAAGTATTTAAATAATTTATTAGGACGCTATAAATAAATTTTATAGGCAATATTATTTTTACATAGGCGATAAAAGTTTGGTTTTTTTATAGCAAAGTAATCAACAAATAAAACACATTTTTTCTATTTAATTGAATTATAAAATATTAACAACTAGACTGTTTCTAAAAATGTTTATATGTAAACTAATTAATTATAAATCAGTTAATTAAATTGTTTGTTTCTAGCTAATAACTTAACTGTTTTTGTTAAAATCATTAATAACAAGTTATTTTTAAAAATATATAAACATATCAACAACACTAATAAAGAATAATAAAAAGTTATTTTAAATAATATTTTTTTCTTTTATATAAGTAAGTAAACAAAAAAGCTAGATTAGGAAAATGATAGAAAAAATTGTATCTCTATTATATTGCTATATTATTGGTGTTAATTATTTGATTATTAATATTTTAACTATTTAATTTAACTGCAAATAAATTCTGTAAATTTATTTTGTACATTTGTCTAACGTAATCAAAAAATCATGTTAAAAAACCACATACTCATAGTAGAAGACGAGGCTATTGTTGCAAGTGATATACAATATAGTTTACAAAAATTAGGTTTTTTTGTAACAGGAGTTGCTGCTTCTGGAGAACTTGCTTTATCCATGATTAAATCGAGCCAACCAGATTTAATTTTAATGGATATTATGCTTCAAGGTAAATTATCTGGTTTAGATACAGCAGAATTAATAATGAAAACTTATTCAATTCCAATCATTTTTTTAACAGCGTATGTTGATGAAGTTACATTGAGTAGAGCAAAAAAATGTGAACCATTTGGTTACATCATCAAGCCTTTTAAAGAAATTCAACTTCAAACAGCTATAGAAATGGCATTGTATAAATTTAAAAAAGAAGACGACTTAATTAAAGAACGAAATTTATTATACTCAATCATGGATAATTCAAAAATCATGAATGATATGCTATTTATAAAATCTGAAAATAAAATAGTTAAAATAAAATTAGCTGATATTTATTTTATACATGCTGATCAATCTGAAGTTGTAATTTATACGAATAATTCAGAATTTAAACTTCATTCCTCAATTAATGAACTTAAAGAAAAAACAGGTGAGTTGTTTATTCAATTATCAGATCAGTTTTTAATTAACAAAGAAAAAGTTTTAAGGATCGATTATCCTACAATTTATTTTAAAGATATTTTTAAAGTAATCAAAGTAATAAACGAAGATGAACCAACAATTGATAGCCTATTTAATTTATAATAAGCGATAAATCAATTTGTCTTTTTTTGGTATTAACATCATTAATTTTTACAGTTACTTTGTCTCCAAAATTATATTCTTTTTCAGTTCTAGCTCCAATAATTCGATATTTTTCTTTATCAAAATAAAAACGATCCCCTGGAATATCAAGTAAAGGAACCATTCCTTCACAGTAATTATCATCCATTTTAACAAATAAGCCAAATTCTGCAATTCCTGAAACTGTTCCTGTTGTTGTTAACCCAATTTTATCTTTAACAAAAAGTGTTTGGAAATATTTGGTTGATTCACGCTCTGCTTCAACCGCTTTTCGTTCCATTCGTGAAATACGTTTACAAATATCGTCTAAGTAATTACTGTAATTTATTTTACCATTTGTTAAGATTGTCTGTAAAACACGGTGTACTATTAAATCTGCATACCTTCTAATAGGCGATGTAAAATGCGAATAATTAGCGAAAGCTAATCCATAATGACCAATGTTACTTGTTTCATAAGTGGCTTTTGCCATTGAACGAATTGCCATTGTTTGAATAAGTGAATATTCATTTTTTAACCGAATATCATTTAATAAACTATTAATGCTTTTTGATATTTCATCTGGATTATTAAAAGCTAATTTATAACCAAACTTATCAATAAACACATTAAATAAAGCAATTTTTGCAGGATCTGGTTTATCGTGAACGCGGTAAATAAAAGGAATTTTATAGTTATTTTTTTTAGGTTTTGAAACAAATAAAGCAACATGTTTATTCGCAAGCAACATAAATTCTTCTATTAATTTATGTGCGTCTTTTGAAGTTTTAATTGTTACAGCAGTTGGAACACCGTTTTCATCTAGAACGAAACGCATTTCTTCTGATTCAATGTTTAAAGCCCCATTTTTCAATCGCTTATTTCGCAAAATTTTAGCAATTTTATCGAATAAATGAATTTCTTTTTCAAAATCTCCTGATTTTCCTTCTATAATTTCTTGTGCCTCTTCATATGTAAACCTTCTATTCGAATGAATAACCGTTTTACCAAACCATTCATTATAAACCTTACCTTGTTCATCCATTTCAAATACAGCTGAAAAACTAAACTTATCTTCATTTGGACGAAGTGAGCACGCCAAATTTGATAATTGTTCTGGTAACATAGGAATTACACGATCTACCAAATAAACCGAATTAGAACGTTTAAGCGCTTCTTCATCCATAGGGCCTCCCTCTGTAACATAATAACTAACATCTGCGATGTGAACACCAATTTCATAATGTCCGTTTTCAAGTTTTTTTATTGACAAAGCGTCATCAAAATCACGTGCGTCAACTGGATCAATTGTGAATGTTGTTGTATTTCTAAAATCGGTTCTCTTAGCAACTTCAAGTGGGTCTAATTCAATTCCAATTTTTTCTGCAGCTTGCAATACTTCGGTTGGAAAAGTAACATCAATTCCTTGATTGAATAAAATAGACAACATTTCTGTATCATTGGTTCCAGGTCGCCCCAAAACCTGTTCAACTTCCCCATAAGGATTTTTTGATGATTTAGGCCAAATCGTGATTTTAGCTAAAACCTTATCCCCATTTTTAGCGCCATTTAATTTTTCTTTTGGAATATAAATATCTGTTCCTGTTTTTAAATTATCTGGTATTAGAAAAGCAAATTTGTCGTGTAAGTCAATCGTTCCAACAAACCGTGAGCGTTCACGCTGTATAATTGTTATTACCCCTCCTTCTTTTCGTGTTTTACCATGTTTAAAAACTCGCACTTTAACAGTGTCACCATGAAGTGCGTGTCCAATATTTTGAGGGGCGATATAAATATCGGTTTCTGAATCTTCAGAAACCACAAAACCAGCGCCTCTATTAGTTAATTCAATAACTCCGATTAGCCCAGTGTCGTTGTTATTTGATTTATACAAACCATGCCCTTTTTTTAAAATAACACCCTGTTCAACAAGGTTTTCTAAGATATCAAAAACTAATTTTCTTAATGCATTTTCACGTATATCCGTTAGTGTACAAATTTGTTTATGCGATAATTCACTGCTGTTATTTTTCTCGAAAACAGCGCGCACAACATGACTCAGAGAGTTTTTTAATTTATTAGACTTGTTTGAACTTTTTTTTGGCATACAGCGAAGTTAATTCTAAAAAAGAAACAATTTGTTAAATTACAATGAATTAAAAGAAAAAGAAACAAATTAACAGGTATCAATTGAAGATTTCTAACTTTGTATAAAAGTAAATAGCATGTTTAATCAGTGGTGGTTTTGGTCGGTAGTGTCTGTTGTTCTTGTGTTAACGGTAATCGTATTTATTATCAAAAGAATCGATATTTCCAGAAGAAAACAAGTTTTTTTAGAAATGAAAATCGCTGAACGCACGCGGGAAATTCGTATTCAAAATATTCAAATTGAAAAACAACGGCGTTTACTAGAGGATAAGAAACAAAAGCTTGAAGAACAGCAAGCCCTTCTTCAAATAGAAAAAGACAAAACCGAAAAAATACTTAAAAACGTTATTCCAGCTGCCATGGTGGACGAACTAATGTTAACCGGTAAAGTGTTGGCCCGATCTTATAAAATGGTTTCTGTGATTTTTACTGATTTTGTTGGTTTTACAAAAATTGCAGAACGCATGAGTCCAACAGAGCTAGTTGAAAAGTTAGACGTTTATTTTAGAAAATTTGATGAAATAATTGTTAATAACCAACTTGAAAAGATAAAAACAATTGGTGATGCATACATGTGTGCTGGCGGCGCTCCTGTTGAAAATACAACCAACGCTGTTGATACGTGTGTTGCTGCGCTACAAATACAAGAGTTTATGCGTATTCATAAAAATGAAGGCCAAATAAACAACACTGATTTTTGGGAATTAAGACTTGGTATAAACACAGGAGAGGTGACCGCTGGGGTTATTGGAAGTGAGCGTTTGGCGTTCGATGTTTGGGGAGCAACTGTAAATCATGCACAACGCATGGAGATGTTGGGAGAACCAGGAAAAGTTACCATTACAGGAAGTACATTTGCATTTATTGAGCCTTTTTTTGAGTGTGTTTATAAAGGTCAAGCACTTTCAAAAAGCAAAGGCGCGTTAGAAATGTATACCGTTGAAAGAATAAAACCGATGCTTTCTTTTAACGGTCAAGGCATGATTCCCAACCAGCTTTTTCACCAACTTTTTGAATTATATCAAACGTCTGCTATTGATTATTATGCTGCAGAAAAAGAAATCCTTCATTTTTTAGAACAGCAACTATCAAAGAAACTTTTTTATCACAGCTTAAATCATACAATGGATGTTGTGAAAACCACAGAGCGCTTGGCCCTGAAAGAAGGTGTTTGTGATGAGTCGTTATTAATACTTAAAGCGGCTGCATTATTACATGACGCTGGTTTTATTGAGCAATATGATAAAAACGAATTTATTGGTGTAAGATTCGCCGCTGAAATTTTACCAAAACACGGATTTACCAATCAACACATTGAGCAAGTTCAACAATTGATTAGGGTAACATCTTTTCCACACAAGCCATCAAATTTATTAGAAGAAATTATTTGCGATGCAGATTTAGACTATTTAGGAAGAGACGATTTTCATGAAATAGCTGATAATTTAAGATTAGAGCTGCGTCGATTTGAAAAAATTGGTAGCGACAGGACGTGGGATGAAATGCAACTCGATTTTTTATTAAAACACCGCTATTTTACAAAAACAGCAATTGATACGCGATTAACCAAGAAAATCAGAAACACCGAAGAAATCAAATTAAAATTAGCAAACGGAGAGTACTTAGATTAACCAAACATGAAGCTTGTTCCGTAGGGGCCTTCAATTGGGTTAACAACCAACGCGGGTATTTTCGCATCGTTTGTTATTATATATTGTTCGTAAGTAGCTGTAATTACACCTAAAAAATTATTTCTATTTAAGTTCATGATTGCAATTAAATCGGCATCACATTTTACAGCTAATTTCACAACTTCTTTATCGAAACCTGAGCTTGGTGCAATTGTCGTTGTTATTTCAATCCCTTTTTCTGAAAAGAATTTGTTTGCAAACAAGATATTTGCTTTAATTTGATGACGCAAGTATTCATCTGATTCATCAGGCGTTATAACATGAACACGCGACTTAAAGTAAACCGCTAAATTGGCAACAATGGCTAATTTTTGTTTCGTTTCTTTGTTCAAATCCATTGGAACAACAATATCATCATACCCTGTGGCTTTTATGCCTTTTTCTTGAACAACAATAAACGGAACGCTTGAGTTGGTTATCACTTTCAACGCGTGACTACCTGTTAAGTGCTGCCAACCATGCGCACCATGTGTGCCCATAAAGATCAATTCAGCTTTATTTTCTGCAGCAAATTCACCGATATCATCGAATATATTACCAACACGGATATTGGGAACCAGCTCAACACCTGAAGCTTCATTTTTGTTAATGATTTTTTGCAATTCTACTTCTGCTTCTGCAATATTTTTTTCTTTATTAACAAGGTGTAAAACAAGTATTTTAGCATCTAAAATTTTTGCCGTTGCGATTGCGTGTTCTAAAGCAATATCAGCAACAGCGGTAAAATCGTGAGGAACGATAAATGTTTTTTTATCCATTGTTTTTGTGGTTGAAAATATAATTTCAATACAAATATACAGATAATTAAAAAGATTGTTTGAATTAATTATAAATTTAAGTTTAAAAAAATATCCTACATTTGTTCTATAAAGTTTGAGTCATGGCGATTATTGGAAGATTAATAAAAAAAACATCAGAAATAACTCACAAACGAAATTTCAACAAGGGAAAAGCCTTCGAACACCAGTTAAAAACCCTCGAAAAATTGTTGTTCAAGGCAGCTGATACTGTTTTCGGAAAAAAACATGTCTTCCACAAAATTCTGAAAAGTACAGACGGAGTATCACTGTATCAAGCAAACGTTCCCATAACTGATTACGACACCTTTTATAAAGAATGGCTAATTCATTCAATTAATGGAGAACGCGATTTTACATGGCCGGGAAAAATAAAACATTTTGCACTATCTTCTGGAACATCAGGCGCTCCATCAAAAAGAATTCCTGTAACAGATGATATGATTCGTTCGTTTCAAAAAACCTCTGTTAAACAACTTTCCACTTTACATGAATTGGAGCTTCCAAATACTTTTTTTTCTGGTCAAATTTTAGCCGTTGGCGGAAGCACAAAGTTGATTAAAAAGAAAACACATATTGAAGGTGATTTAAGTGGAATATTAAAAAAATACACTTCTTTTGTTGCTTCGCCTTTTACAAAACCGGGCGTTCGCATAACGAACCTAAAAGACTGGAATAAGAAATTAGAATTAATGATTCAAGATGCTCCAAAATGGAACATTGGAATAGTTGCTGGTGTTCCGAGTTGGTGTATTTTGTTACTAGAAAAAATTGTAGCGCACTATCAATTAAATTCCATTCACGACATTTGGCCAAACTTTCAGGTTTATTTGCACGGTGGGGTTTACATGGAGCCCTATAAAGAGCGATTAAAAAAAGTAACCTCAAAAGAAGTTTTTTTGTTGGACACTTATTTAGCGAGTGAAGGCTATTTTGCGTATCAAAAAACAATACAAAGTAGCGGAATGCGCTTACTCTTAAATGCGGGGATTTTTTATGAATTTATTCCATTTACTAACGAGTTTTTTGATGAAGAAGGAACGCTAATTAACAAACATAAAGCGTTTACCCTGAGCCAGGTTAAAGAAAACATAGATTATGCTATTGTAATTTCTACGAATGCAGGATTATGGCGCTATATGTTAGGCGACTTGGTTCGTTTTACAAATGTAGATGAACGTGAAATTAAAATTACAGGTCGAATTAAACAATTTTTAAGCTTGTGTGGCGAACACTTATCGTTAGATAATATTGCAACCGCGATACAAACAGTTGCTCAAGCAAAAAACATTGAAATTACGGAATATTGCTTATTTGCAGAGACGGGACAACAGCGCCATTCTTGGTTTTTTGGAACAAACAATCAACTAGCGGCTTCAGAATTGATTTCTGCTGTGGACAAAGAATTAGGTCTTTTAAACGATGATTATTTAGCGGTTAGAAAACACACATTAAAAACGCCTGTTGCACAAATATTACCTGTTGAAACGTTTTATGAATTCATGGAATCAATTGGGAAAGCAGGTGCGCAAAACAAAGTGCCGAGGGTAATGAATGTTGGACAAACTGAAAAATGGCTTGCGTTTTTGGCAAAACACTAACGTTTTTTAAAATAATACCTTAGAATTGGATTTGCAATTACAACGAAGATGATTATCAAGCTTCCAATGTAAAATTGTTTTCCTAATACCGTGTGTTCATGCAGTAAAAAAATTGCCAACAAAATGGTGTAAACCGGCTCTAGGTTGATGCTTAATGAAACAGTAAACGCACCAAGTTTCTTTACTGCTTCGATGGTGGCCAAAAAAGCAAAAGAAGTACAAAGTAACCCCAAAAATAACAACCACAAAAAATCACTAACCGACATAACAAACAACGAAGTGTTTAACGTTCCGTTGAAAACCATCACCAGCGAAAGAAATACCAGTGCTGTTAATAATTCGTAAAACGACATTTTGTAGGAAGGTGTTTTTTGCACAATTTTACCGTTGAACACAGAAAATAAAGCTGCAAAAAGGGCGGCAAATAATCCATAAATAAGCGCCTCGAAATCATTTGCCTTGAAATCAGAAGAAACAAAGTAAATACCATAAATCACCACTAGTCCCAATGCTAATTCTAACCAGGAAAACTTTCTTTTCATCACAAGTGGTTCTAACCAGGCAACATGTAATGTGGTGGTGGACAAACACAAAATCCCTAAAGATGCTGTTGAAAGTTGAATGGATTTGTAAAAAAACAACCAATGAAGCGCAACCAAGACTCCAACTCCTGCAATTTTTACCAATTCCATTTTTGTATCAATACGGAACGATTTTTTTGTTAGCAACACATACAGCAAAAGTCCAATGAGCGCAATTGCCACCCGATGCCAAACTAAATACAAGGCATCTAAATGAATCAATTTACCCAATATTCCAGTGAAACCCCACATTAATATGATGGTGTGCAAGAGTATGTGGAATTTGTATTTTTCAAACATGGATTACGAAAATAAGGTAAAATCAGGAGTTGAAATACTTTTTAACAAAAGTTCAACGAGATTAAAGTTATATTTAACCTCTGAACCTATAATTTTGAATCAATAGCTTGTGAAAAAAGCACTAAATAAAGTTACCATTTCATTCCTATTCTTGTTTGTTTTTTCAGCAAACGCTCAAAAAGCACAAGGGTATATTTCGGATGATAACATCTCTTTTATTCAAGATTGGAAAAATTTGGGAGCAGCAACTTTTCGGCAGAGTTCGAAAAACTATGTGCCTAAAATGGTTAAAATCTTAGCTAATCCAAACAAATATGATTCTGTTTATTTAGCAAAATTGGTCGATTCAATCGCTTGGGTTCGTTCTTCCGAATCCTTTTATTTAATTGCAGATTTATGTTGTAGACCAATCAATTTTTCTCAAAACAATTCTGTCACTCAATTAGCACAAACGATTCGTTCACACGGCGGTTATCAAACCTTGAATCATTATTATTTAAAAGATACGTTTAATGTATTAACAACAATCGATTTTAACGCAAAAGTGTATGATGCAATTCGAGCGAAATATTTCAACTATATGGGTACATCGTATTATTATTATGAGCCTGAAAAGGAAACGCCCATAAAACCAACAAAGCGTTTTCGTCAGGAGCTGAATGCGCAAGAAAACGTGAAGGAAGTATATGAATTGTCAACGCATACCAATGCACGGCTGAAATCGGTTTATGACTTACTATTTGTGCATAAAACTCCTCAAAATACACTTGATAGTTTGATTGAAACATTAGTGCAATTGGAAACAGCAAGTGCATCAGCTGTTTTTTGGAGTCTCGACCAAATCGCAGCGCTACAAACAGAAGAAAGTTATTGTTTTTTGCATACCGTTTTAATTGCGAATGTTGCGTTAACCGATAAAATCGCGCAGATGAATTTACAAGAAGCGTGTAGAAACTTTGGTGGATTTAACGCGTTGAACACTCATTTTTTAACAAATAAAGTAGCTGAAAACCTGCCATTTTTAGCGTTTAACCAAGCGGTTGCGAATGTTTTAAAAGATCGAAAAGCGACGTGTTATTTTTACCAAGCATTTTCTGAGGAGGAACAAAAAATTAATTCGTTCAAACAATACAACACGAAAAAAATTGATCGAAAAATCAGTCATATTATTCAAAAAAATAAAACATTTAATCAACTGAACAACACGCAATCGCTTGAAATTGTTTTACAAGAAGTAGTGGCTATTCCTGGTGTTTTAGATGCTGATTACGATTATTGTCAAGAAAAAATTTCTTTGTTTCCTGGTTGGATGACATTAGGTGTTCGATTTCAGCAAGATTCAGTGGAATTGGAAAAATGTTATTCCATTCGACTAGCGAAACCAAGTCAGTATTGGCGTCGCTTAATTTTTAGACCCTTAACAAACAAAGAACAATTGTATCATATTGATAAATGGAGTTATTTCCAGCCAGGTTTTATTGAGTTCCAGCGCCAAAAATGTGAAGATCAACAAAAAAGACGCGAAGAATTTCAAAAAACGTATCAAAACCTATAAGTCTTCAAAAGTATTCGATTTTTCTTATTTTTACACTATGCAATTCCAAGACATCATCGGGCAACGTGAACTGAAACAACATTTTATTCAAGAAATTGATCAGGAAAAAGTGAGCCACGCTCAATTGTTTTTAGGTAAAAACGGATATGGTTCCTTGGCGTTGGCGTTGGCTTTTTCACAGTATTTGTTTTGTGAAAACAAGCAAGCGACAGATAGTTGTGGTATTTGTCCTTCTTGCATAAAGGTAAACGATCTTCAGCATCCCGATTTACATTTTACATTTCCTGTTATTTTAGCGCAACATAAAACCTCGAATGGCGCGTTGGATTTGTGGCGCGAACAATTAAAAAACACCCCGTATTTCGATTTAAGTCATTGGGGAAGTTTTATAGATCCAAAAGGTAGAAAACCGATTATTGGCGCGGATGAAAGTCAAGAGATTTTAAAAAAATTAGCTTTAAAATCATACGAGGGCGGATATAAAATAATGATTATTTGGATGGCGGAAGAAATGAATCCGACCTGTTCTAATAAACTCTTGAAAATTTTAGAAGAACCACCGGCAAAAACACTGTTTTTATTGGTGGCTGAAAACCAAGAAAAGTTGTTACCAACCATCTTATCGCGCACACAGATTGTAAAGATTCCAAGGATTATTTCCGGTGATTTAAGTTTGTTTTTGCGAAATAAAGGCAATTTTTCACAGGTTTTGATTGACAGTGTTGTAGGACGAGTAGACGGAGATGTTGTAGAAGCGTTGGAATTATTGTCCGCTTCAGACGCACAAGAACAGAACCGCGATTTGTTTATACAATTGATGCGTGTTTGTTATAAAAAAGATGTTATTGCGATGATGGATTGGGCGGAAACGCTTACTTCATTTTCACGCGATCATCAAAAAACATTTCTTAACTATTGCTTACACATGTTTCGTCAAAGTTTGTTGCGCAACTACACCGACAATCAATTGACTAAAATTTCAGAAGAGGAAGAGGCCTTTCTTAAAAATTTTGCCAAATTCATCACTGGAAATAACATCCATGATTTTATGAAAACCTTCAACGATGCGCATTACCACATTGATCGTAATGCACATGCAAAATTGTTGTTTACCAACTTATGCTTCAATGTAATGCGGTATATCCATTTTGCATAAGAAATTTCATTTTTAAAATCAACGATAATTCGTTTGTAACTTCTTCATTTAATAAAAAAGGTCTGTTATTTATTTTGTATTTTTACGAAAAATAAAAGAATTATGAGTTGTTCAAATTGCAGTAGTGGAGGAGGAACTCCACGCGGGTGTAAGAATAATGGCAATTGTAGTTCTGGAGGATGTAACAAACTTGAGGTGTTTGATTGGTTAGCAAATGTTGCGTTACCGAGCGGTCAAAGCCCATACGATATAGTAGAAGTTCGATTTAAAAACAGTAGAAAAAGTTTTTATCGAAATGCTAAAGGATTCAGTCTTCATGTTGGAGATGTTATCGTTGTTGAAACTAGTCCAGGATACGATATTGGTGTTGTTTCTGTTGTTGGCGAATTAGCCAAAATTCAGGTAAAGAAAAAAGCGCCAGGCTTCAAGCCAATGGAGGCGAAAAAAATCGTGCGTATTGCCACGCAAGAAGACATCGATAAATGGTCGAAAGCTCGTGCGCTGGAAAAAGAAGTGATGTACAAATCACGCACCTTGGCCGTCAACTTAAATCTTGAAATGAAAATTTCAGATGTTGAATACCAAGGCGATTTATCGAAGGCTACATTTTATTATACAGCTGAAGGTCGTGTAGATTTTCGTCAGTTGATTAAAGACATGGCGGATCAATTTAAAATCCGTGTGGAGATGCGCCAAATTGGTTCTCGACAAGAAGCGTCACGTTTGGGCGGGATTGGTTCTTGTGGAAGAGAATTGTGTTGTTCAACGTGGTTAACAGATTTTAGATCTGTTTCAACATCCGCAGCACGCTACCAACAATTGTCGTTAAATCCGCAAAAATTAGCTGGACAATGCGGAAAATTGAAGTGTTGTTTGAATTATGAGTTAGACATGTATTTGGATGAAATCAAATCTTTTCCAAAAACAGACACGCGCTTAAAAACAGAAAAAGGGAATGCGTATCACATTAAAACAGATGTTTTCAAACGTCAAATGTGGTATGCTTACGAAGGCGATAATAGCGGTTTAGTGGCACTTACGCCAGAGCGTGTTCGCGAAGTAGCTAAACTAAATGCAGATGGAAAAAAACCGTTTGAATTAGTTGAGTTTAAAGAAATTGTTGAGGTGAAGGAGCCTGATTATTCAAACGTAGTTGGTCAAGACAGTTTGAACCGATTTGAACACGCTTTTAAAGCAAAAAAGAAAAAGAAAAAACCTGCGAACAAGCGTCCAAACGATGGTGTTTCAACAGAAAGAGTTGTTCCAACTTCAAACACACCATTAAAAGATGGTGCTACGGTAGCGAAACGCCCCAACAAACGCCCATTTAAAAACAAACGTCCGAATTCACCAGAAAACCCATCTAGCAATGAACAAAGCGCGTAAAATAATTGCTTTCGTTGTGGGTGTATTCTTGTTTACTGCATGCAGTAATTTACCCACGTATGAAAAAGCGTATACGTTTAAAGACAAGGTCTGGAAGCAAAATGTGAAACCTGTTTTCGTGGTTGATATTCAAGACACTTCAAAAGCGTATAATTTTACTTTAACGTTGCGCACTACAACAGATTATAAATACAGTAATTTGTGGGTTTATTTGAACACAAAAACCCCAAAAAAACAAACTGGACGAGAAGCATTTGAGATCAAAACAACGTATCCAGACGGCGCATGGATTGGAACAAAAACGGGAACAATTGTTGAGCACACCTTGAATTTTAATAAACGAAAATTGCCAGAAAAAGGTAACTATGTTTTTATTTTGGAACAAGGCATCACTCAATCTATCGTTGATGAGGTTTTAGATATTTCCTTAATTGTGGAAGAAGTAAAGTAGAAATTAGTCTTTTTTAATCAGGTTTCTCGTATAAGAAATTGATAAAATATGTTGTCTCTTTGGATTCGCAACATTATATTGTTGGTCCAAAATGTACGCAATTGAAAAGCTGTTTTTCTTATCCAAATCAAAATCTGTTCCAGCCGAAAAACGGTATTTTACAAATCTTCTTCCTGTTTCTTCAAATTTAGGATTATAGAAATATTCAATACTTACTAAAGGGGTGAATTTACTTTTTTTAATCTTGTATTTAACACTCGGTTTAAGTCGAATTGCTTGATCAAATTCTGCATTATAATCTGCTGTTTCATATATTTTATCAAAGCTAAATTGATAGCGAATTCGACCCGAAAAGGTGAATCTTTTGTATTCTTTTTTTAATTCAAGGTTGGCATTGAGTCGGTTTTTGAAATCGTAATTTTCATACTTATTTTCTGAGAAAATCCCTCTGTATTCTAGCGAAGGAATAAGCCATTTTCGTATTTTGTATTTCACCAAGACAGCTGGAAAAAAAGTTTGAATGCCATTGTAATAAAAGCGATTGGTTACATGGGCCTCAACACTTAATTTTTTTGTAAATTCATGTTTTACACCAAGGTCAATCCATAATTTTTCACTTGTCTGACTGAAAACAATGCATGGAAGAAACGTAAAAAGTAACAAAAGTACTTTCATCCTAGTATTTTTTAACATCAATTGTTCCTAAGTCTTTGGTATCGCCATTATTTTCAATGGTTGTTGAAACTAAAATTTCTTTTTTCCCACTCGGGCATGTTAAACAATCTTCGTAAACAAAAATGGTATAATCGCCTTTTTCTAAGTACTTGAATTGGTAGCTCCCGTCATAACTTGTTTTTATATCGTCGTTGTAAAACGTGTTACCGCTTCCATAAATTATGTACACATCAAAATCTGACGCTGCATAAGTCGCTGTAGCGTTCCCCGATGCATTGTATTTTGTCTCTGTAATTTTTCCTTTTATAATTGAACTACCGCCAACGCCTTCGTTTTTAGTACAAGCGGATAAAAAAAGCGCCATTGCAATAATTGATCCAATGAAATATAGTTTTTTCATAGTGAAATGATTTGAGTGTTTAAACAACTAAATTAATGAAATTACGTCTAATATTAGATAAAACGCACTATTTCAAGAAATAATTTTGTAATATTGGTACAGATTATTGAATAAAAACGCTTGATTTTAAACAAAAAGCAACGTATGAAAAATAAATTTCTATTACTACTTTTGATTGTATTTCCATTGATTGGTTCTGCTCAATTGTATATTAATGAATATTCTTGTTCAAATATTTCTGGTCCTTCAGACGCATATAATGAGAAAGAAGACTGGATTGAAATCTATAACGCGGGAGCAACGGCTGTAAATTTAACAGGTTATTATTTATCTGATAAATCAACCAATTTAACGAAATGGCAAATACCTTCTGGAACAGTTAATGCCAATGGTTATATTATGGCTTTTTGTTCAAAGCGTAATTTAGTTAATGCCAATCAATTGCACCCAAACTTCAACCTTAAACAAACAAAATTTGATTGGATAATTTTATCAAATCCTTCAGGTGCTGTTGTTGATTCTATTAAAATTAATCATCTAACAAAAGCGAACCATTCTGTAGGTAGAGCAACTAACGGCGCTGCAACTTGGAAATTGTTCACAACACCAACACCGAATAATGCCAATGTAGGCGGACAAAATTTTTATACGCCTACACCTGTTATTAGTTTAGCGCCTGGTTTTTATACAGGTGCACAAACCGCAACAATTTCATGTTCAGATCCATCTGCAACGATTCGTTATACAGTAAATGGAACAAACCCAACAGTTACTTCAACACTCTACACAGGGCCAATCAACATAACAGCGACAACCGTTTTAAGAGCGGCTGCTTTTAGCACGAACCAATCATCATTTATAGAAACGAATTCATATTTTATCAATGTTACCCACACTGTTCCAGTAGTATCTGTTTGTAGTCAAGGGGTTTATAATTTAGTAGCGAATGGAATTCAAACAACTGTTGTAGGAGCGTTTGAACTGTTTGAAGACAATGGCGCTTTTATTGATGAAGGGCAAGGTGATTTTAATGAACATGGAAACGATTCTTGGTCGTATGATCAAAGAGGATTCGATTATATTACGCGTGATCAATTTGGATATGCAGCGGAATTGGAACATCAAATTTTCCCTGAGAAAACACGTGATAAATTTCAACGGGTGATTTTAAAACCTGCAGCCAGTGATAATTATTCTTTTGAAGATGGAGCACACATTCGCGATGCTTTTGTACATACGCTGTCGATTCGAGCAGACATGAAATTAGACGAACGAACGTGGCGACCATGTGTTGTTTACCTTAATGGTCAATATTGGGGTGTGTATGAAATTCGTGAAAAGGCTGACGATCATGATTATACAGATTTTTATTTTGATCAAGACAAATTCAATTTAGAATATTTAAAAACATGGGGAGGCACCTGGCAAGAATATGGTGCTCCAAATGCATTAACGAATTGGAACGCCTTAAAAAATTACATTGCAACCAACAACATGGGTGTAGCTGCTAATTTTAATTATGTTGACAGTGTATTCAATTGGCAATCCTTATGTGATTATTTTATGTTTAATTCATACGTAGTAAATAAAGATTGGTTGAATTATAATACGGCTTGGTGGCGCGGTTTAGATCCTTTAGGGGATAAGAAAAAATGGCGTTACACGCTTTGGGACATGGACGCAACGTTTGGGCATTACACGAATTATACTGGAATTCCGGACGCAACAGCCAATGCTGATCCATGTAATGCTGAAAACTTACCAAATCCAGGCGGACAAGGTCACACGGCAATTTTGAAAAAATTAATTTTAGAAAATCCGGTAGTTGAACAGTATTATGTTACGCGTTACATCGATTTGGTAAACACGTATTTTTCTTGTGCTTACATGAATCAATTGCTTGACAGTATGGTGAATGAAATTTCACCTGAAATGACTGGACAAGTAACTAAATGGGGAGGAACCTTTGCTGATTGGCAGTCAAAAGTTTTAGCCATGAAAACGTTTATTAATACGCGTTGTGTTGCATTGCAGCAAGGAATGATTGATTGTTATGATGTAACAGGTCCTTTTAACACCACTTTTAATGTACAACCAGCAGGCGCAGGTTCTATTAAAGTTAACTCTATTTGGGCGCCAACATATCCTTGGAATACTCAGTATTATGGAGGAATTGCAACAAATTTAATTGCTCAAGCTAATACAGGTTATGTTTTTGATCATTGGACATATACAACAGGACCAATGGCAGCACCAATTAATAGTGATACAAATAGCATTACAATAACTGGAGCTGAAAATATTGTGGCTGTTTTTGTTTTAGACGGAGTTATTGTTGATACAGATGGTGACGGTTTAAGCGATGCAAACGAAGCAATTGCCGGAACAGATCCAAACAATCCAGATTCTGATGGTGATGGTGAAAATGACAACCTTGAAGTTGGCGGAAATCCAGCTGCTCCTTTAGACACTGATGGCGATGGAATTATTGATGCATTCGAGTCTTCAATAGTTGATACAGATGGCGATGGTGTGAGCAATGAATTAGATCCTGAAAACACGAATCCTTGTGTGCCGAATATAAATGCAGGTCCATGTGACCAAGACAATGACGGATTAATTAATAGTCAGGAAACAACACTAGGAACAAATCCTACTAATCCAGATACAGACGGAGACGGAATTAATGATGGTGTTGAAAACGCCAATGGTTCAGACCCATTAGACCCATGCGATCCAGATAATACATTGCCAGGCTGTCAAATAGACACTGATGGTGATGGTTTAACAGATGCAATTGAAGCAACTTTAGGAACAGATCCAAACAATCCAGATACGGATGGAGATGGTTTAACCGACGGCGCTGAAGTATTAGGAGGTTCAGACCCATTAGACCCGTGTGATCCGGATTATTCTTCCATAGATTGTGTTAAAGGAATTCATGTTCCAACAGGTTTTTCACCAAATGGAGCGGGAAATGCATCCAATGAAAACTTAACGATTATCGTAGGAAATGATGTGAAATCCTTTACGCTTCAAATTTTTGATCGTTGGGGGAATTTAATAGTAAGTTCTTCTGATAAACATTTAAAATGGGACGGAACCTACAAAGGTGAGGCTTGTAACATGGGTGTTTATGCCTATGTTTTAGAAGTTCAGTTTAAAGATGGAACATCCGATGTATTATCCGGAAACATAACTTTAATTCGTTAAGTAATGAAAAAATTATTGGTTCTTATTTTTACGTGTTTTTCGACTATTTGTAGTGCGCAAGATTTGCATTTTACGCAAACTTTTCAAACTCCTTTGTTGATTAACCCAGGAGCAGCAGGTGTTTATAACGGATGGGAACGCGTTATTATAAATCATCGAAATCAATGGTTGGGAGCAGGCACACAGTTTACGACAACTTCAGTTGGCGCGGATTTTAACATTGGAAAATCAAAGTTAAACGACAAAGCCCATTTAGGAATTGGACTATTATTTAACAACGATGTTGGCGGAGACGGTAAATTTGGAAGTCAAACTGGTTCTTTAACATTGAATGGAATTTTACCATTTGGTCGAACAGGCCACAGTTTATCTTTAGGTATTCAAAGTGGTTTTGGCTTGCGCTCAGCCTCTATTTCCGCCTTAAAATTTATGTCGCAGTGGAACGGCAATCAATTTGACCAAACGCTACTTTCTGGTGAAGAAAACACCTTGAATGCGATGAGTTATTTTGACGCATCTTCCGGAATTTATTATGAGTATGACGTAAATAAATCGTCCTTTCAACGGAACAATAATTTTAAAATTCAAGCAGGGTTTTCAATTTATCATATAAACCAACCATTGATGCGTTTTACAACAGTAGATGGCAATCGGTTATTTAGAAAATATGTTTTACAAGCGGGCGTTGTTGCGGATCTTCCAAATAGAGATTGGGCAATAGACGGGAATGTTTTACAATTTATTCAAGGGCCTCATTTAGAAACTATCTTGGGTTTAATTATGCGATACCGGTTAAATGATGGCGCTTCAATTACAGGATTTTCACAAGATGCGTATATTGGTTTTGGGGCTTATTACCGTGTTAATGATGCCATTGCGCCAACTGTTGCGTTGCAATTTAAAGGATTTAAGTTTAATGTTTCCTATGACATAACAACTTCAATTATGCGTAAAGCCTATTATGGAGGATCATTAGAATTTTCGCTTTCTTACACGAATTTAAACCATGCGTTATTTAAAAAACGTTGGAGATAATTAATTGCTAAATCGGGATTTAAAAAACGCAATGATTCTTTTTCTGAAAAGAAACAACAACAGAAAGTAAGGAATAAGCATTAAATAAAGAATGCCAAAATTGATGGTAGTGCCAAAAGAATTTTCGTCAACTTCACTTCCTTGTTCAGCCAATAATTTACATTGTGAGCAACCTTGTGCAAAAAGTTCTTGGTTGATAATTATACAACTAAAAACACCTACTAAAAGAAGCGTTTTTTTTAAGTTTACGGAATAAATTTTCATCACAATTGAGATTTATTTTACAAAGTTACGGAATAATTCAACTACCAAAAATAAATTAGACCAAACATTCCAAAAGCGCTATCCAAAAGCACATAGTAAGGTTCTTTTTTCCTGTAAAAAGCAGCAAGAAGCAGCAAAGCGTTACACACAAAAACACCCCAAAAAATCGGGTTATGAATTGCTGTTATATCAGTTGAAAGGAGTAAAACCCCCGTTAACACGTATGCTGATATTGAAATGAACATAGTTTTTTTACTTCCAACAGAGGTAGGAATTGTCTTAATTTTTTGTTGGTCGATGGAAACATCTCGCAAATCAAATGGTAAAGCAACGGAAATAAACAAACAAAAAAACGCGCCAATATTCATCCATTCAATTGCAATGTTTCCTTCGTTCAGTGGCGGAAAAATCAATAAAAAACTTGTCCAAACTGCTGCAACATAGATAACTTTCATAAAAGGTTGTTCTCTCAACGGGCTTCCCCTAAAAGGGATAACATAATAAAAACTGATAAATCCAATTACAAAAAGTAGCGGTAAAACAATGAATGGCTTTTTAATTAAAAACATCAAGAGAATTAGCGTAATCGACGTGCTAATAACGATTAATGATTTAACATAAAACTGGTGATCACGTATCCAATTATTTTTTTCTTCCGATGTTTCCGATAATGCTTTGTAGCTTCCATGAAAATTATATACACTAATTGTAGCAAAAAACGCGCTTAAACCATACAAAACGCAACTAGAAATATGCGCATGAAATGTAGATCCAAATGCAATTAATCCTGCTGATAAACCAATATGTAAATGCGTGTAAACGATATGTTTACCAATCGCTTTAATTGTTGGATGTAATTTTATGGAAGATAGTGTCAACACTGATTTTTTGTATGCAGGCACATTTATTTTTTTTACCACATTCTTTACATGAAGGATCAAAAACGAATACATCAACATTTTTACCCAATGGTTGCCATCTTCCAGGATGAATCGGAATTCGTGGTGAGAATAAGCCTATAGTATGCGTGTTCACAAATCCTGCAATGTGCAATGGTCCGGTTGAACAAGCTACTAAAGCAGTCACTTTTGAAATGAACACGATTAATTCAGTTAAATCTAGTTTCCCAGTTAAATCAATGATGTGTTGATTAGCAGGAAGGAATTCACGAAACAACAATCCTTCTTTTTCAGTTCCTGTAAAATAAACCGTCCAATTGTTTTGTGTAAGTTTTTCTGCTAATCTAATGTATGATTCAATTGGCCATTCAACAGCGCTTCCCTGAGATTTAGGATGTAAAACAATGCTTTTTTTTGTTGGAATAGCAAGATCATTTGGCAATTCAATTGTAGGAACAGAGAAAAATTCTGTCATTTTATTGACCTCTTCCAATGATGGAATTTCTTTTAAGCCAAGAGGTTTTAGTAAATGAAAATTCAATTGCGATTCATGTTCCTTGGCATTTTTACGTGTAAAATTCACTTTATTATTACATGTCAAAAAATGAAAACCTCGGTGCGATGTTCCAATTCTATGTTTGATTTTAGTTTTTTTAGCTAATTGTGCAATTTCTTTATTGGGAAAAACATGAATGATTGTATCAATATTTAATTCTCTTAATCGATTAATTTTTTCAACTGTTGGTAATTTTTCAAAGGTGTTCCAGTCAACAAACTCGTCCACAACAGAAAAGCAATTTACGACGGGTTTGGTATAACTTTTCCCTAAATAAATAAGCGTTGCCAGTGGAAATTGTTTTTTAATCCAAACACACATAGGCAATGTTAACATTACATCCCCAATACTATCAGTTCTTGAAATTAAAATTCTATTTGGAATCATTTTTCAGCAGCTAATTTTCTAACAAGTGAATACTTTATATAGGTTGCATAAGCACTTCGAATGGAAATTAAAAACCCTGTTTTTCCATCTAAAAACCCCCGTTTTAATAAAAAGCTTTTAAAGAATTGAGCGATTGTTTTTACTCCAATTTTTAAAATAGACGCTGTTTTACCTTTTTTTATTAATTCGTTAGCGGCAATTCTACCAAAATAGTCGATTTGTTTAAAATGATCTTCTTTGGTATAATACGAATAGTGCAATAAATCTCCTTTTAATTGACCAATTTTAGAATCATTTAACACATCTAAACGATCGTGTGGATTCACACCGTCCCATTTGGCAGTATTTTTATTTACCAGTCTTATTTTTGTGTCAGGATACCAACCACAATAATGCACCCATTTACCGCAATAATTCGTTAGTCTATTGAGTGAGTAGCCTCCGAAATCAGCCTCATTTTTTGTATTTAAGATGCTTTCTTTTAATTCTGCTGTTAATGCTTCATCTGCGTCTAACGATAACACCCAATCATGGGTAGAAAGTTGAAGTGCGACATTTTTTTGTTCGATGTGGCCTTCAAATGGATTTTGAATAAACCGAACGTTGTATTTTTGACAAATTTCTTCTGTTTTATCAGTTGAAAAAGAATCCACAACGAGTATTTCGTCAACACAATCTAAAAGGGACAACAAGCATCGCTCAATGTTTCGTTCTTCATTAAACGTAATTATTGCTGCTGTAATTTTTTTTGGCATCATGGTTTACAAAGCTTCCTTTAATTAAGTTTCAACGCTTATTTGATACGTAACTTTTGACCTACGGTTAATCGATTTATATTTACTCTTGGGTTTAAACGCGCTAATTGTTCTTGTGTTAAATTGTAGCGGTTGGCAATTTTTGAAAAATTATCTCCGGCTCGAACATTGTAATATTTTTTAACTTCTCGTCTTGGTCGTTCAACTTCTGTAGGTTTTGGAATTTGAACAGGCGTATCTGTTATGATTGGTGCATTTCCAGCTTTAATTTTTAATCGTTGACCCACATAAATATTTGTTGTGCGCAAGGCATTCCATTCCATTAACTGTTCAATGGTTACGTTGTATTTAGAGGCAATTATCCGCATATTGTCACCAACTTTTACTTTATGGTAACTAATTACATCTTGCACTACTATCTGTTGATTTTCAAATGGATTTACGGTTGTATTTGTATCTCTAATACTTGATACAATTGAAGAAGTTGTATCAATTGGAGGCGCAATAATTGGAGGGTTTTCGATTAATCGCTCAATTTCATACAAGCTGTCTTCCATGCTCACAAGTAGCCCAATTTTTTCTAAGGGACCTGAAATACATTGATTTGGCTTTGTGAAAGGAATGTAAGTCGTTTTGTATACAGGATTTAGACTTTTAATATCGTCTAAAGGCCAATTTACTAGTTTAGCAATAGTTGTCATGTGAACCCCTCTTGATAAACACATTGTGTCAATTTGTGCATAATGAACTTTTACATCCATTGGTATAATGTTGTGTTCAGCGTGATAGGTTAACAAGTAAGCCGCAGCAATAAAATTTGGAACATATTGTTGTGTTTCTGCAGGTAAAAATGGTCGAACTTCCCAATAGGTTGTTTTGTTGCCAGATCGACGAATTGCTTTGTTTACATTTCCAGGACCAGCATTGTATGCCGCTAGTGCTAGATTCCAATCGCCATAAATTCCATACAGTTGTTTTAAATAGCGACAAGCAGCATCTGTTGCTTTTATTGGGTCCATTCGTTCATCAATGTACGAGTTTTCTTTCAAGTCAAAATACAAGCCAGTTTTGTACATAAATTGCCACAAACCCAACGCTCCAGCTCTCGATTTTACTTGAGGCCGCAAACCACTTTCAATTACTGAAAGAAATTTTAATTCAATTGGGAGACCATATTCTGCTAATTTCTCTTCAAACATGTCAAAGAAAAGCGTTGATCTACCTAAAACAATGCGCGCAAAACCCCTTCTATTTTGGGCAAAAAAACGAATAGTATTTAAAGTGGCTTGATTACAATCTAGATGAAATGGCGTCATTTCATTCATTTTTTTTAGACGCGTACAGTATTCTTCATCAGAAAATTGTGGATTTTGTCCCGGCTCATATTTTAAAGCATTGATGATAGAATCGTACTCGTTTTTATTTGCATAATCGGCTAAAAATAATTGCAAACTTTGTTCGATCGTATTAATAAAAGCCTCGCTTTTTAAAGTGTCGCCGGGACGAACAAGGTGCGCTGGTTTTTGAGCAAGAACACCAAAGCTGGTTAACAAAACAAGAAAACTAAGCGTTATTAACTTCATAAATTTTCTAAATAATGCGAAAAATTAAACAATTGTTTTTCGTCAAAATGATTCGCCATTACTTGCACCCCAAAAGGCATTCCATTTGAATGCCTGCCCAAAGGCAATGAAATGGCAGGATTTCCAGTTAAATTAGCATGAACAGTAAAAATATCTTGCAAATACATATTAATAGGATCTTTTACAGCGTTTAATTCAAATGCTGTAGAAGGCGTAGTTGGCAATAATATAAGGTCGAATTGCTTGAAAATAGCATTTGTTTTATTTTGTAAAATACGACGAACTTTTTGACCTTTTGTATAATAAGCATCGTAATAACCATGAGAAAGCACAAATGTACCAGCCATAATACGACGTTGTACTTCAGGGCCAAAACCTTCTGAACGGGATTTTTTATACGTCGCTTCTACGCCTTGAGCATTCTGACTTCTGTGTCCAAAGTGAACACCATCAAAGCGAGATAAATTTGAAGATGCTTCAGCTGTTGACAAAACGTAATAGGTTGGAACTATGAAATCCATATAAGGAAAAGAAACATTTTCAACCGTGTTTCCTGCTTTTTTTAAGCTTGCGATAACCGCTTCCATTTTTGCTGAAACTTCAGGATCAATTCCTTCAGCGTATAAAGCTTCAGAAATTACGGCTATTCGCAATGGTTTTACAGTATCAAAAGCACTGTAATTAGCTACTTTTTTTGATGAAACCGTAGCGTCGTATTCGTCATCACCAGCCATTATTTCTAATAACAGTGCTGCATCTTCTAGCGTATTTGTGATTGGACCGATTTGGTCAAACGAAGAAGCATATGCGATTAATCCATAGCGACTAATTCTACCATACGTTGGTTTTAACCCATATGTTCCTGTAAATGATGCTGGTTGACGAATAGATCCTCCCGTATCACTTCCGAGTGAAGCAGTACAAAGATTTGCGCCTGTTGCAACTGCTGAGCCTCCAGAAGAGCCTCCAGGAACACAATTGGTGTTTAAGTGATTTTTAACTGGTCCGAATGCTGAATTTTCGTTAGAGCTACCCATTGCAAATTCATCGCAATTTAAACGACCAATGATAATGGCATCTTCATCAATTAAACGTTGAACAGCTGTTGCGGTGTAGATGGATTCAAACCCTTCTAATATTTTTGAAGCAGCAGATACTTTATGATTTTTATAAGCTAGGTTGTCTTTTAGACCAATCACCATGCCTGCTAAACGTCCTGCTGTGCCTTTTTTAATTTTTTCATCAACTCGTAGTGCATTTTCTTTTGCTGATTGTTCAAACACTTCTAAATAAGCATTTAAATGCGCATGTTGGTTGATTTTCGTTAAATAACTTTCAACGATTTCCAAAACAGAACTGCCCGAAGCAAGGGCGGTTTTTACTTCAGCAAATGATTTATACATGAAAAAAGGGTTAACTAGTTTTTCTCTTCAGTTGGTTTTGATTCTTCTTTAGAATCTACTTCACCTTTAGATGCATTTTTAAACTCTTTAACTCCTTGGCCTAAACCTTTCATTAATTCTGGAATTTTTTTCCCACCGAATAATAATAAAACGACAGCCAATATTAAAATGATGTGGCCTGGACTAAGCATTGCTCCTAAAATCATGGTTTTAAATTTTATAATTCGTACAAAGTTACTGATTTCTCCTAAACTAAGAATTGTTATTTTCTTTAAACTGTTAAATTAAACAAAAAAGCCCTTTTAAACTAAAAGGGCTTTTCAATTATAGAATAATTTTACAATTTTCTTGCAACTTCAACTTCTTCAAATGCTTCAACAACGTCGTTGATTTTGATATCGTTGAATTTATCAATGTTTAATCCACATTCGTAATTGTTTTTCACTTCTTTCACATCGTCTTTGAATCGTTTTAAAGACCCTAAAACACCTGTATGAATAACGATTCCGTCACGGATAACACGGATTTTCGAAGTTCGTTTGATAATACCATCTAAAACATAACATCCAGCAATTGTTCCGACTTTGGTAATTTCAAACGTTTCACGTATTTCAGCAGAACCGATGATTTTTTCTTCAATGTCTGGTGATAACATACCTTCCATTGCCGCTTTAATTTCGTCAATTGCTTTGTAAATGATAGAGTAAAGACGAATATCAATTTGCTCATTTTCAGCTAATTTACGTGCTGAAAGAGAAGGTCGGACTTGGAATCCAATAATGATTGCATCTGATGCAGATGCTAGATTGACATCCGCTTCAGAAATTGCACCAACACCTTTGTGAACAATGTTAACTTGAATTTCTTCTGTTGACAAACGCAATAATGAATCAGAAAGTGCTTCAATAGAACCATCAACGTCACCTTTAACAATGATGTTTAATTCTTTAAAGTCACCAATTGCCAAACGACGACCAATTTCATCCAATGTAATGTGTTTCGTCGTTCTAAGCCCTTGTTCACGGTACAATTGCTCACGTTTCGTAGCGATTGATTTCGCTTCACGCTCATCATTCATTACGTGGAATTTATCTCCTGCACTTGGCGCTCCATTGATTCCTAAAATTGAAACTGGTTGTGAAGGACCGGCTAAAGGCAGATTATTTCCATGCTCATCATGCATAGCGCGCACACGGCCATAGTTTCTACCCACCAATACAATGTCTCCAACTTTTAATGTTCCAGCTTCAACCAGCATATTTGTAACGTACCCTTTTCCTTTGTCTAATGAAGATTCAACGACAGTTCCCAAGGCGTTTTTAGCAGGATTTGCTTTAAGCGTTAACATTTCTGCTTCCAAAAGAACTTTTTCTAATAAGGCATCAATGTTTAAGTTTTGTTTAGCAGAAATTTCTTGAACTTGGAATTTACCACCCCAGTCTTCTACTAAAATATTCATTTGAGAAAGTTGTTCTCTAATTTTATCAGGATTTGCACCTGGTTTATCAATTTTATTAATCGCAAAAACCATTGGTACGCCTGCTGCTTGAGCATGTGATATTGCTTCTTTTGTTTGAGGCATGACATCATCGTCAGCTGCAACAATAATAATTGCAACATCTGTAACTTGCGCACCACGCGCACGCATTGCTGTAAAGGCTTCGTGACCTGGTGTATCCAAGAAGGTCATTTTACGATTATCTTTTAATGTTACTGAATACGCACCAATATGTTGTGTAATTCCTCCAGCTTCACCTTCAGTAACATTTGCGTTACGAATTTTATCCAATAAAGAAGTTTTACCATGATCTACGTGACCCATTACCGTAATAATTGGCGGTCGATCAACTAAATCTTCTTCTTTATCTTCTTGTTGTGGAATCGCATCTTGTACTTCAGCACTAACAAATTCAGCCTCATACCCAAATTCCTCTGCAACGATTTGAATTGTTTCAGCATCTAAACGTTGGTTAATCGATGCAAAAATACCAAGTGACATGCACGCTGAAATTACTGCAGTTGGTTGAACGCTCATCATTGAAGCAAGTTCAGAAACAGTAACGAATTCTGTTAACTTCAATACTTTTTCCTCCATTTCTGCGGCAGCCATTTCTTCTTGTCGACGGGAAGCAACAACATCACGTTTTGCTCTACGATTTTTAGAAGCTTTGGATTTACCGCCTTGGTTTGAAAGTCGCGCTAATGTATCTTTAATTTCTTTTTGAATATCTTGTACTTTAATTTCAGGCTTCTCAAATTTTGTGTTTGGACCGGCTTTTTTAAAGTTTCTATTTCCTGGGGCTTGACCTGCTGGTCTATTTCCAAGAGCTTGGCCTGCTGGTCTGTTTCCAGAAGCATTTCCTTGTCCAGGAGCGCCTGTAGTTGGAGCACCGCCTTCAACTTTTTTAATGCGTTTCCGTTTTTTACGGTCTGCATTGCTTTGACCAGGTCGTTGACTTGGTGTTTTAGGTTTATCAACAGGTAATTCAATTCTACCTAAAACTGTTGGACCTGTTAAAACACGACGTTCAACACGAATTGTTTCAATTTCTTTTGGTGCTTCTTCTTCCTGAGGTGTTTCTTCAGCTGGTTTTGCAACAGCTTCAACTTTAGGAGTATATACTACAGGTTGTTTAGGCGCCTCATATTTTCCGCCTTTTTTCTTATCAGGACGAGTTTTAGAGTTGATTTTATCTAAATCTATTTTGCCGATTACTTGAACTTGTACATCTCCTTCACCGATTGTTTTAGCATCAGTTGACGAAGGCGTTTCAGCTTCAATAATTGGCGCTTCTTGCACGACAGGTTTAACAAAAACAACTTTTTCAGGTTCTTCTAAAACACTGCGTTTAATTTCTTCCACATTCATTGGTTCAGAATCATCATCATCATCATCAGAATCTGTTTGTGGTTTTTCATCCGTTTTTGGGTCACGGATTGAAATTGTTTCTCTTTTTTCTCGTTTTACACCAGAAAATTTAGATTGCTCTTTCATTGACTGATCCGCAGCGAATGCTTGTCTAAGTAATTCGAATTGTTCTCCTTCCAATTTTGTATTGGGGTTCGTGTCGATTTTTACTCCTTTTGATTCTAGGAAACTAACCAGCGTTGGGATTCCTACGTTGAGTTCCCCAGCTGCTTTTCCTAATCTTATTGGTTTTCCGGCCATATAATGATGTGTCCTTCGTTTTTACTTTTTACAGTAGTTATTTTATTTATTACATTGAATTTGAAAATTATTCAAACTCAGCGCGAAGAATTTTAAATACTTCTTCGATTGTTTCTTCTTCTAAATCAGTACGTTGAATCAAATCACTAACACCAATTTGAAGCACAGATTTTGCAGTATCACATCCAACAGCTTTCAATTCATCGATAATCCAGCTATCAATTTCATCCGCAAATTCTTCTAAATCTACATCTTCAACATCAACTTCACCTTCTCTGTAAACATCTAATTCATATCCACATAATTTACCAGCTAATTTGATGTTGTTTCCCCCTTTTCCAATTGCTAAAGAAACTTGATCTGGTTTTAAGAAAACTTTTGCTCTCTTGTCTTCTTCGTTGATTTCAATTGATGAAATTTTAGCGGGAGATAACGAACGTTGAATTAATAATTGTGAGTTATTTGTGAAGTTAATTACATCAATATTTTCGTTACGTAATTCTCTTACAATTCCATGAATTCTTGAACCTTTCATTCCAACACATGCTCCAACTGGATCAACACGGTCGTCGTAAGATTCAACAGCTACTTTCGCTCTTTCTCCTGGTTCACGAACGATGCGTTTGATTGTGATTAAACCATCAAAAACTTCAGGAACTTCTAATTCGAATAATCGCTCTAAAAATTCAGGCGCTGTTCTTGAAAGAATAATTACAGGGCTACTGTTACGCATATCTACTTTCGCAACGACTGCACGAACAGTTTCGCCTTTTTTGAAATAATCTGAAGGAATTTGTTCTGATTTAGGAAGAATTAATTCGTTTCCTTCATCATCCAATACCATGATTTCTTTTTTCCAAACTTGGTAAACTTCACCTGTGATAATTTCTCCAATACGTTCTTTGTAAACTTTGTAGATATTATCTTTCTCTAATTCCATGATACGAGAAATCAAGTTCTGACGTAAAGACAAAATGTTACGACGACCAAAATCACCGAATTTAAATTCTTCTGTTACTTCTTCACCAATTTCAAAATCAGGTTCAATTTTAATGGCATCAGAATACGCAATCTCCGTATTTGGATCTTCTACTTCACCGTCATCTACGATTTCTTTGTTCAAGAAAATTTGAACATCTCCTTTATCGATATTTACGATAACATCAATGTGCTCATCTGTATTGAATTTCTTTTTTAACATTGCTCGGAATACGTCTTCCAACACATGTTGCATTGTTTGTTTGTCAATGCTTTTCAATTCTTTGAATTCCGAAAATGACTCAACTAATTCAAGGCTGTTCATGTTTACCTATTTAAATGTAATTATAATTTTTGTTTCCTTTAATTCTTCTAATTGTAAAACATGTTGCTCTACAATTGTTTCTTTTTTCTTTTTACCCTCTGGTTTTTCTTGACGGGTAGTTTCAAGTGTAATTTCTTTTGACGAAGCAGCAATTAATGTCCCTTCTAATTTCTTTCCATTGTGGAAGACTGCTTTTACGCCGCGACCAATATTTTTTTCATATTGTGCCAAAACACGCAATGGTTTATCCAATCCTGCAGATGAAACATGCAGTTCAAAGTCTTCTTCTTCTCGATCCAAATTATGCTCCACATTTCTTGAAACAGACATGCAATCCATTACAGATACATTTCCTGGATTTTTATCTAATTCTACGTGAATTACATTATTAGAAGATATCGTAAGTTCCACCACAAACAAGCCGCTCGCTAATTCTGCGATGCGCTCGTTAATTAATGCTTCTACTGTTTTTTTACTAATCATATGGTATAAAAAGAGGGGACTTTCGTCCCCTCATCCTTGTCTTTTTTGCATAAATACAGTACAAATATACTCATTTTATTTAAAGTTATACACAAAACGCGAATTTTTTTAACAATTATTTCATTTACGCAATACAATTTTCTAATAATTCAAAGGCATGTTTGATGTGTTTAACATCTGAAAAGATGATGCGCAAACGATCGTTTTGTTCGCTCATTTTACAATTTTGAGCATTGCGTTGAATATGATTTAGTAGTTGCGCAAAAACTTCTGTTTCATAAAAAGGGGATTGTGGATTTTGAATAAAATAACCCACCATTTTTCCTCCTTTGATTACGAGGCGATCGATGCCTAAGTTTTGAGCCAACCAACGTAATTTAAAGGAAATGATCAATTCATTTACTTGTCGCGGCAATGGACCAAAACGATCGATTAATTTCATTCCAAAAGCACTTAATTCTTCTTCATTTTTCAAATTGTCCATTTCCTGGTACAAACTAAGTCGCTCATTGACGTTGTTGACATAATCGTCAGGAATTCTAACTTCCAAATCTGTTTCAAGAATGCAATCTTTTACAAAATTCAACAAGGAATCTGTTGTTCGTTCTTCAAACAATTCTTTGAATTCACTTTCTCTTAATTCATCAATCGCTTCGTTTAAGATTTTTTGATACATTTCGAAACCAATTTCAGAAATGAAACCACTTTGTTCTCCACCCAACATGTTTCCAGCTCCTCGAATGTCTAAATCTTTCATTGCAATGTTGAACCCAGAACCTAAGTCTGAAAACTGTACCAATGCTTCTAATCGTTTTCTTGAGTCAGAAGTTAGAATGCTGAATTTTGGCGCCACTAAATAGCAAAATCCTTTTTTATTACTTCGGCCAACTCGCCCTCTTAATTGGTGTAAATCACTTAAGCCAAAATTATGTGCGTCATTGATAATAATCGTATTTGCATTTGAAATGTCTATTCCTGATTCAATTATGGTTGTTGCTAACAAAACATCGTATTCACCATTAATGAAGTCGAACATGATTTTTTCTAAGGCTTTCCCATCCATTTGACCATGGCCAATTCCAACGCGAACGCCAGGACACAAGCGTTGAATCATACCAGAAATTTCTTTGATATTTGCCAATCGGTTGTGAACGAAAAATACTTGTCCGCCACGACTCACTTCGTACGCAATTGCATCGCGAATTATTTCTTCGTTGAACTGAATGATTTCAGTCAAAACGGGCTGACGATTCGGCGGCGGCGTATTGATGATGCTTAAATCACGCGCACCCATCAACGAAAATTGTAATGTTCTTGGAATTGGAGTCGCAGTCAACGTTAACGTGTCAACAGTTGCGCGTAAGGTTTTTAACTTGTCTTTTACAGCAACACCAAATTTTTGTTCTTCGTCGATGATCATTAATCCGAGTTCCTTGAACTTAACTCGTTCTGCTACTACAGCATGTGTTCCAATTAAGATATCAATTTTACCTTCTGCTAATTTTTTTAATGTTGCTGTTGTTTCTTTGGCAGATTTAAAGCGATTGATATAATCCACCGTACATGGAAAATCTTTTAAACGCTCTTTAAAACTGCGGAAATGCTGCATGGATAAAATCGTTGTTGGCACTAAAACAGCTACTTGTTTGCTATCTGCAACAGCTTTAAAAGCTGCACGAATAGCAACTTCTGTTTTGCCAAAACCAACATCACCACAGATTAAGCGATCCATTGGCGTTGGCGATTCCATATCCGTTTTTATAGCTTGTGTCGCTTTGAATTGATCGGGTGTGTCTTCGTACATAAAAGAAACTTCCAATTCGTTTTGGAGGTAAGAATCAGGAGAAAACGCAAAACCAGCTTGACTTTTGCGTTTTGCGTACAATTGAATTAAATCAAATGCTAATTCTTTGATTTTTTTCTTTGTTTTATTTTTTAAAGTGGCCCAAGCTTGTGAGCCTAATTTATTCATTTTAGGAACAGAACCATCTTTGCCTGTAAATTTTGAAATTCGATGTAAGGAGTGAATTCCCACATACAAAACATCTCCATCTTTGTAAACTAAGCGAATAGCTTCTTGTTGTTTTCCATTTACATCAATGGTTTCTAAGCCTGAAAATTGTCCAACACCGTGATCAATGTGTGTTACATAATCACCTTTTTGGAGGTTGTAAATTTCTTTTAATGTCAGCGCTTGTTTTGTTTGGCGGAACCCTTCTTTTAAGCGAAAACGATGATAGCGTTCAAACAGTTGATGATCTGTATAACACACTAATTTTAATGCAGGTGCAATAAATCCTTCTGTCAAGGCCAAATGCATCGGTTTAACTTCAACGCCGCCGCCTATATCCTCAAAAATTTGAAAAAGGCGGTCAATTTGCTTCGGTTGATTGGAAAAGATGAGGTTGGAAAAGTTGTTTTCTGTTCGAGCAATTAAATCAGTTCTTAATAGGTCAAAGTTCTTATTGAAACTTGGTTGTGGCAAAAAATCAAATTGATGAATTTCTGTTCCTTTGAAATGGTAATCAGCGCCCCATTCAATGCAGGAATAAGCTTCAATAGTAGTTTTTGCTTCCGTTGGGTGTAAATACAAGTCGCTTGGAAGTGTGCGTTTAACCGTGTCGGATAAATCCGTATAAATTTTAACTGCTTTGTCGTATTCTTTTTCTAAAACTGTTGTGAGTTGATCAAAGGAAGAAATCCAAAGAATCGCTTGTTGACCTAAAAACTCAAAAAATGTTCCGTTTCCTTCTAAGTTGAGTTGTCCTTGAACGTTTGGAATGACATTGAAAAAGTTAAAATTAGCGATGGATAATTGTGAGCTAGCTTCAAACGTTCGAATGGATTCAACCTCATCTCCGAAAAACTCAATGCGATAAGGGTGTTCGTTGGAATAGGAATAAACATCTACAATACCACCACGAATTGAAAACTGACCTGGTTCATAGACAAAATCAACGCGTTCGAAAAGGTATTCTAATAACAATTCATTAATGAAATCAATGGAGTATGTTTTACCAACGTCAACGCGAAGGGTGTTTTTAGTTAAGTTTTTTTTGGTTGGAACCTTTTCAAAAAGTGCTTCGGGATAGGTTACTATCCAACCATTTTTACCAGAATTAATTTTTTCTAAAACTTCAGCGCGTGCCACAACATTGGCATTATCTGTTTCTTCTAATTGATAAGGAACACGGTACGAAGCTGGGTAAAATAGAATGCGTTTATCTTCAGGATATACTTCTTCTAAGTCATTTAAAAAATAGGCTGCTTGTTCTTTGTCTGGTAGAATAAATAGATGGTGTCCAGGTGTTTGTTCTGCTAAAACAGCCGCACAGATGCTTTTGGAAGAGCCAACCAATCCTTTCCATTGAATGTGTGTGCCACTGTTTTGTAATTGATTTGCTGTAGCATCAATTTGAGGAAGTTGCGAGAAAGATTGCTTGAGTGTTTTTAAATCCATTCCTTTTTTTCAAGGTGCAAAATTACGTTGATTTTATTAGTTATTTGGATAAAAAAAGCACAGTAAATTAATTTTTAGCAGCGATGCAACTCATTGCTTTTTCAACCATGTTTTTTGAACCGATGTAAAAAGGAACGCGTTCGTGCAATTGTTGGGGTTGAATATCCATGATACGCATTCTACCTGTTGTTGCTAATCCACCAGCTTGTTCAGCGATAAACGCCAACGGATTGCATTCGTATAACAAGCGCAATCTTCCTTCTGGAGCAGTTGTTGTCTCAGGATAAATATAAATACCGCCTTTGATCATGTTGCGGTGAAAATCTGCAACAAGTGACCCAATGTATCTTCCAGAATAAGGAGCTTGGTAATCATTTTCTGAACTCTGACAATAAGCGATGTAATCTCTTAATCCTTCTTCACAGATGTTGATATTTCCTTCATTCATAGCATATAAACGTCCTTTTTCAGGCATTTTCATATTTGGATGTGACAAACAAAATTCACCGATGGAAGGGTCTAAGGTAAAACCATTAACGCCATCTCCTGTTGTATAGACTAACATGGTAGATGATCCGTAAAGTACATATCCTGCAACTACCTGTTGGTTTCCTTTTTGAATCATGTCTTCAAAGGTTGCTTCTTCACCAATGGTAGAAACGCGTTTGTAAATTGAAAAGATTGTTCCAATTGAAACATTCACATCAATATTCGATGAACCATCCAAAGGGTCAAATAAAACGACATATTTTCCATTTTTTGAGGTTTCAGATTGAAACGCAACGAAATCATCATTTTCTTCCGAAGCAATGCCGCAAACTTCACCGCCATATTCAAATGCTTTGATGAATTGTTCGTCGGCTACAACATCTAATTTTTGTTGTTCTTCGCCTTGCACGTTCGTATTTCCTTGTGCGCCAAGAATGTGGTCAACTAAACCAGCGCAGCGTACATCACGACTTACAATTTTAGAAGCAACAGCAATATCGTTGAGTAAGCGCGTTAATTCTCCTGTCGCAAAACTATGCGCAGCTTGACCTTCTAAAATGAATTCGTTTAATGTTGTAACTTTTGACATGCTTTAATTTTTTACAAATATCGTAATAATGCTTGAATCAGTAAAATAAATTTCATTGTTGAAAGGTTTAGAAAAACCAATAGCAAATAACGAAGTAGCGAATGAATTTACCCAAAACCATTAGAAAAGTAAATTTCCAGAATGGCGATTTAAAAAAACCTAGTGCAATTGATAAAGGATCGCCAATTATTGGAATCCAAGAAAAGAATGCCAACCAAACGCCATAGCGTTGAATCTTTGTTTTGAAAGACACTATTTTTGCTTCTGTAACGCCGACTTTTTTTAACCATAGCGGGTTGCCAAAATAGCCAATGGTATAATTGGTTAATCCGCCTAAACTATTTCCAATGGTTGCAAATACTAAGCAAAGAATAGGATTAAAGTTTGATTTTAATAAAAGCAACAATATCCCTTCTGAACTGAATGGAAGAATGGTAGCGCTTAAAAAGCTGCTAATGAATAAGCCAGTATATCCTGCAGAAAATAACATAAAAAAAGGGCCGACTAAGCCGACCCTTCAAAGATATAAAAATAAGTTGCTTATTTTTTGATCAATTTTTTAGTTACAGTTGAACCTTCAGTAGCAACCGTTACATAATAAACACCACTTGTAAATGAAGTAGCATCAAATGTAATTGAGTTAGCGCCTGTGTTTTGTGCAACTGAAGTAGTGTAAATTGTTTTACCAGTAATATCTACAACATTTACAGCAACTTTAGCAGCATTCATTAAAGAATAGTTAATTGTTGCTTCACCAGTTGTTGGGTTTGGATAAACATTTCCAACGGTAGCAAAAGCACTGTTTTCATTAATTGATAAAGTTGGATCAAAGTTCAAACGAACAACTGGCGTACCTGTTTGGTAGAACCAAGTTCCGTCTGGGTTTTGTGCATCAATAACACCTCTGTCAAAAATGAAAGATGTTTGTTTGTAAGATGTCCCTGCGTTTGCAATTTTTAAGTTTGGACTTAATGTTCCAACAACAACTATGTAAGTAGTCCCTGCTAATAATTGAACTGGATCTGGTAAAATGATCAATTTATCTGTGTTCAACATTGCAGTTGTTACAGTGAAAGGATCTGATTCAGTTAAGTATGTAAAATCTCCTGTTGCAGTATCAACGTAATAAATTTTACCGTAAACTTCTGTTCCTACTGGAGTTCCTGTTGCAATACGTGTATTGATTCCTTGAACAGGTTGATTTGTCCAAATATCGAAGAAGTTACCAACTTCAAATCCGTCAGTACCATTTGATGTTGTTCCAGCATAAACACCATTGTCTCTTGCGTAGATGTAATTATTCACTGAGAAAGTAATTGGCGTAAACGTGTTGTTTGTTGGAACATCGTCCGCATTGGTAGCAGTTAATGTGCGTGTAACAGCATACGTTCCAATTCCAGCTGGTGTGTATGAAGTATTAATTGCTAAACTGTCATCTGCTTGAGATGCAATTGTAACAGGTGTACTAGATCCAGTTGCAGCTCCACCGTTCACATCAATGTTTAATTTAACGTTTGTCATTGCTTGGGTTCCAATATTAGATACATTAGCGGTAAAATCAATTGGAGCAATTTGTGAAGTTGGTATTTGGTAATAATTCAATCCAGCTGTTCCCCAGTATGTTCCATCAACAGATAAATCGTAATCAGCATTTGTCATTAACTTAACATCGTCAATGTACCATCCGTAAGTTACCCAAACATTTGCATTTGTTGCTTGTGTTGGGAAATTTGTAGTCCATGAAAAACGAATCCAAACTTGTGTTGCTCCTGATAAATAAGGCGCTAAGTTGATTGTTTTTGTAGATGGATTTGGGTAAGCAGACCCTCCAGTAGATGACAATACACTTAAATTGTTGTTGTTTCCAACAGGAATGAACGTTGTTCCATTCGTAGAAATTTGAATTTCTTGCAAATCGTTAAAACGTGCTCCGTATTGTAAAAATTCTAAAGAAACTTGTGTTCCTGAAGTAGCTAAACTAATAGATTGCGTTGTTGTCATTGTATACGTTACATCCAATGCTTGAGAAGGCGTTGCTAATGTAGGGTTACCATTTGATAACTCTGCAAAATTTCCTTCTGAAGTAGATGCAATTGCAGTAGCAGGTGCCCACCAACCATCACGTGTTGCATCAATTGTCCAACCAAATTGCGCGCCTGTTTGACCGCTATTGTTAATTGTCCAAGAAGCTGCATTTGAAAAGTCATTCGTGTAGAATGTTGTTCCAACGGCTTTAGGTGTTGCATGATTTTCAGTTGCTTTTGGCGCAACGCGACTCATGTCATTTGCTATTAAAGCTTTAGGAGCGTATTGACCAAAAGAAATCGAAGCGCCTAAACCCAAAACAACCATACTTAAGTATACTTTTTTCATAGTTATGATTTTATTTTTAGCAAATATAAGTTATTAAATTAAAATTAAATAACTGTTGAATAAATAAAAACTACATTACAAAAACTAACGATCTTTTAAAAAAGGTATCGTTTTTCTAATTTCTGTAAGATCCTTCATCGCAAGTGTATGTTGTTGCATTTGTTCCACGTCATTGCTATTAAATTCTGATTCGCCTAGTGCGTTGAAACAGGAAGAGTCACCTGAATACTCCAGTCCTTTACCATCTGTGCCAACACGATTCACCCCAACAACATAACATTGATTTTCAATGGCTCTTGCTTTTAGCAACGCTTTCCAATGTTCAGCTCGTTTTTTTGGCCAATTCGCCACGTAGAGAATGAGGTCGTATGCGGGAGATTCTTTTTCTATTCTGTTGCGTACAATTTCAGGAAAACGCAGGTCGTAACAAATTTGGAGTTGTATCTTCCAAGATTTGTATGGGACAATTATTTCATTTTGTCCTGCTGTGAAGAAATCATCTTCATGGGCCAAGCTAAAACACTTTCTTTTATCGTAAAAGGAAAGTTTACCTGTTGGTTCGATAAAAACGCCACGGTTGTAAAACGCATTATTTTCTTCAATAATCAGTGATGTATAAACTGCACAATTGTTTGTTTTTGCACAATTTTTTAACCAATTAATCCCAAGAGAATTTTCCATGGTTTCAGCTAAAGCATCAACATTCATGCTAAAACCGGTGTGAAACATTTCAGGAAAGATAATGAGATCTGTCGCTGCTATGTTTTCAATCAGGGATTCATACCGTGCTAAATTAGCTGGTTTATCTTCCCAAATTTGGTTGGATTGAACCGTTGTTATTCTTAAATCTTGCATAATTTTTCACAGGCTTTAATGAGTGTTTCATCGTCTTTTGCAAAACAAAAACGGATGAGGTATTGGTCCTTTCCATCTTTATTGAATACGGATAATGGAATCGCAGCGACACCGTGTTCTTTTACTAAACGTATGCAAAAATCTGTATCTTTTTCAGTTGAAATGGCGCTGTAATCGACTACTTGAAAATAGCTTCCTTCCGAAGGTAATAATTTAAAACGACTGTTTTTTAAAAGCGATTTAAATAAGTCTCTTTTTGTTTGATAAAATGCCCCTAAACTAGTTACGTCGACTTTTTCTAAGTATTTGCTCAAGGTAAATTGCGCGACACTATTGACTGAAAAAACTAAAAATTGATGCACTTTTTTCACTTCATTTAATAATGATTCAGGCGCAATTATATAGCCAACTTTCCATCCAGTAATGTGAAATGTTTTTCCAAAAGAAGAGACAATTAAGCTCTTTTTTCGCAAATTTTCAATAGAATTTACGGATATATGCTTTTTTTCAAAGGTAATGTACTCATATACTTCATCAGAAAGCAAGCGAATTTTCGGGTATTTATATAATAGTTGTTCCAAAGCTTGGAAATCAGTTTCAGTAAAAATTCGTCCAGATGGATTGTGTGGATTATTAATAATTAATAAGCTTGTTTTTTCAGAAATATGTTGTTCAATTAATTCCCAATTCGGCAAAAAATCATCGCTTAAAGGAACGCGAATTGGAACAGCGCCAGTCAAAATAATCGGCGGTTCATAGCAATCGTAACTTGGGTCTAAAATGATCACTTCTTCACCTGTATGAACAATCGCTTGAATGATGGTAAAAATTGCTTGCGTTGCACCAGCTGTAATTAATAATTCAGTGGAAGGATTGTTTTTACGGCCATAATTTTCTTCAATTGATTTCCCTATGTTTTCCAATAAAAGTGGAAAGCCTGCCATTGGCATGTATTGATGTACATTTTCTATTGCACTAGCCGCTAAGATTTGTGTCAATTCCGTATCAACTGGAAAGTTTGGAAAGCCTTGGGATAAATTAATAGCGTTGTATTCAGTTGCCAGTTTTGACATTACTGTAAAAATCGTTGTTCCAACGTGTGGTAATTTTGACATTGAATAAAATTTTGACTTTAAAAGTAGTGATTTTGAACTAAAAATTTCAAGTTTCCGAATTCAAGCGTTTGAAAATGACAGATTAAAGTTGTATAATTGTAAATATAAATAGCTAAACATGAAACAGTTTATTATTCTATTATCAGCGATCTTTTTTAGTTCAATTGCCTGCGTTGCACAAGAACAAAAAAAAGAAATCAAGCAATCGATTCAAAAGGAAGTATTTTTAGAGGAAAATAATGGCGAACGTGTTTTGACAATTAAAACAATTACGAACGGTGTTGAAACCATCGAAACGTTTAAAGGAGAAGCGATTGATGAGAAACTAAAAGAATTTGAAAGCGTTCAAGAAGATAAAGATGTGCGGGAAGAAATCTCCGTTCAAGAAGAAAATGGGAAGAAAACGGTAACGGTTACAACAACGCTAAACGGGCAACAAAACGTGGAAGTTTTAACGGGTGAAGCAGCTGAAAAAAAATTAGCTGAAAAAGCAGATCGTTTGCCTCCAATGGAAGGAAAAGGCGAAAAGCGTGAGTTAAAAATCATTGAAGAACGAAAAATAAAAACGATTAAAAAAGGCTAATTATGAAGTATTTAATTGTTTTTTGCAGTGTAATTTCTTTTGCACAACTATCATTTTCGCAATGTGCATCTGCAGGAAATGATAGTATTTTTCAAATTTGCAGAAACAAACCTTTTAATTTAGACTCTTTGTTATCTGATAGCGCTTCATTGAATGGGAATTGGTTCAATCCTGCAGGAAATGCCATCACTAATGCTAATATTATTTCAAGTAATATTCCAGGTCAATATGTATATACGTATGTGGTTCAAGATAGTGTTTGTGGAACAATAGATTCGGCATTTTTTCTTATTAATGTTCTTGTGTGGTGCGAAACTGGAGGAATAGAAGAAACTAACTCTTCAAACTTAACCATCTTTCCCAACCCAACGAGTAATGGGGTTTTCACCATCTCTAAAGAAGTTGATTATGTGATTGAAGACGCTAGTGGCAAACGAATCCCAGTTATTCATTTACCAGGCTTGTACTTTATTGTTGTTGGAGAAACGCGTTATAAGTTGATTAATTTGTAGTTTTGATCGCACGTTTATAAATCCACATCAATGAATCGTTTGAAGCAACTTATCGTAATCTCTTTTTCTCTTGCTGTTTTGTCGGCATGTTCTTCTAAAGACACACAATTTTGTAGCTGTTTAAAAGCTAGTGAGCAACTGAACGCATTGAGCAACGATTTGTTACGCAACACCATTACGGAGGCGAAAGCAAAACAGTTAAAAGGCTTACAACAATTGAAAAAAGAACAATGCTTGGAATACGTTCACATGGACGGCCAAGCAATGCTCGAGCGAAAAAAAGCGTGTAAAGAGCTTAAAAAATAGCATCCAACGCGTCACAAAATGCTTGGATTGCTTCTGTTAATACTTCTTTTGAATGTGCAGCTGAAATGAATCCAACTTCGTATCCGCTAGGTCCTAAATAAACGCCTCGTTTTAACAATTCACGGTGAATGTTTTTGAAGCCAGTCATGTCAGGATTGATTTCTTCTGAAGCGTGAATGCGTTTTTTACCATCGAATGACAACCAAAAAATAGATCCAATCGTTACCAATTCAAAATTATAGTTGTGTTGTTTTGCATGTGCATTGATTGCATCAACAAAAAAGCGTGTTCGTTCTTCTTGTTCTTCGTAAAAACCTGGCTTAGCACATTCTGTTAATTGTGCAATTCCAGCCGCCATTGCCACTGGATTTCCTGATAAGGTTCCCGCTTGGTATACTGGTCCGTCTGGTGAAATGGACGCCATAATTTCTGAACGAGCACCATACGCTCCCACAGGTAATCCACCACCTAGAATTTTACCATACGTAACAATGTCTGGTGTAATTCCCAAATATTCTGCCGCGCCTGAAAATGCAACTCTGAATCCAGAAATTACTTCATCAAAGAACAATAAAATCCCATTTTCTGTGCATAATTCCCGCAACGCCAATAAAAATGTTTTTTCTTGCAATAATAAACCATTGTTAGCAGGAATTGGCTCAATAATCGCACATGCAATGTCTGCTTTGTGTTCAGCAATGCATTTTTTTAATGCTTCAAGATCATTTAAAGGCAAAACCAATGTTTCATTGGCAAAACTTTCTGGAACACCTGCACTAGAAGAAGCGCCAAACGTTACCAACCCACTTCCAGCTTTTACTAAAAGCGAATCTGAATGTCCGTGGTAGCATCCTTCAAATTTGATGACTTTATTTTTCCCAGAATATCCTCGTGCCAATCGTAAGGCCGACATTACGGCTTCTGTACCAGAAGATACAAAACGAATCTTGTCGATGAATGGGTTGCGTGTTAAAATTAATTCCGCTAATTCATTTTCAAGTCGTGTCGGTGCCCCAAAACTAGCGCCATTTTGCAAAGCTCCAACAATTTTCTCATACACTTTTGGGTGATTATGACCTAAAATTAACGGTCCCCAAGAACAACAAAAATCAATGAATTGGTTATCGTCTTCGTCCCAAATCATACAGCCATCGCCTTTTTTAATAAAAAGTGGTGAACCTTCAACAGATTTAAATGCGCGAACAGGTGAATTTACACCTCCAGGAAAGTAGGTTTTCGATTTTTCAAATAATGCTTCAGAAGTTGTCCGTTTGATGTCTTTTTTCGTTTCCATAATGTGTATCTTTGTCAAGAAAGTACAAAATTAGCAATTAAAATATTAATGAATGATGCATTTTGAAAACACATTGGCCTTTGCTCAACAGTTAGATCAAAAAGATAATTTAAAACAATTTAGAGAGCGCTTTTGTTTTCCAACTTTCCACGAAAAAGAAATTAGATATTTTACAGGTAATTCTTTAGGGTTACAACCGAAGACGGTGAAAAATTATATTTTAGAAGAATTAGATGCTTGGGCTGAATTTGGTGTTGAAGGACACTTTTTGGCGAAAAGACCTTGGTTTGCATACCACGAGAATTTAACAGAGATGGCAGCAAAAGTTGTTGGAGCGAAACCGATTGAAGTGGTCGTTACGCATTCCTTGACAACGAATTTACATTTATTAATGGTTTCGTTTTATCAGCCAAAAGGGAAACGAACTAAAATTTTATGTGAAGCGAAAGCCTTTCCATCGGATCAATATGCATTAGAGTCACAAGTTAAATTTCATGGATTAGATCCTGCAGAACACTTGATTGAAGTTGCACCAAGAGAAGGCGAACAATTAATCCGTGAAGAAGATATTTTGGCAGCAATTGAAACACATGCAGATGAAATTGCTATGATCATGATTGGCGGGGTTAATTATTACACGGGACAATTGTTTGACATGGAGACGATCACCAAAGCAGGACACAAAGCAGGTGCAATCGTAGGCTTTGATTTAGCACATGCTGCAGGAAACGTTAATTTAAAATTGCACGATTGGGGTGTAGATTTTGCCGCTTGGTGTGGGTATAAATATTTGAATTCTTCGCCAGGAGGTGTAAGTGGTATGTTTGTTCACGAACGCCATGCATACAAACCTGAATTGCCACGTTTTGCTGGTTGGTGGGGATATGATAAAGAAACACGCTTCTTGATGCAACCTGGATTTAATCCGATGAAAGGTGCTGAAGGTTGGCAATTGAGTAATGCACCCGTATTGGGAATGGCAGCACATTTAGCTTCGCTAGAAATTTTTGAAGAAGCTGGAATGGACCAAATTGGCGCAAAAAGAGATTTGATGACTGCTTATATGGAATTTGTCATTGATACCATTTCTGCAAAAAATAGTGACCGTGTTCAATTTGAAATTATTACTCCACGCGACAAAACAAAACGAGGCGCCCAATTGTCTATTATGGCAAAGGGTCAAGGCAAAGCATTGTTTGATGCATTATCAGCAGAAGGCGTTGTGGCCGATTGGAGAGAACCAAATGTAATTAGAATTGCGCCAGCGCCTTTATACAATTCTTTTGAAGATTGTTATTGGTTTGGTCAGTTATTGGAGAAAGCGATTCAGTGAGTTAGGTATTAGGCATTAGTTAAATAGTAGTTAGGCAAGAGGCATTAGTTTGTTAGTGATTAGTAAGTTAGTAGTTAGATTTTGGAGAATAAAGATTTATTAAAAAAATGGAAAATAATAAAAAAGTAATCATTGTAGGTGCTGGTTTAGTGGGTTCTTTGTGGGCGGTATATTTATCGAAAGCTGGGTATTCGGTTACGATTTATGAACGAAGATCTGATATTCGAAAAGCAGAAATTTCAGCTGGGAAATCCATTAATCTATCACTTTCAAATAGAGGTTGGAAAGCATTGGATACAGTTGGCGTTGGTGATGAAATTCGAAAAATTGCAATTCCAATGTTTGGAAGAATGATGCACGATATGGCGGGAAATTTAACGTTCCAGCAATATGGTAAAGCGGATGAAGCGATTTATTCCGTTTCTCGTGGGAAAGTGAATGCAACCATGATGGATATTGCTGAAAAACATGGAAATGCAACGATTCATTACAACCACGAATGCAAACGTGTGGATTTGAAAAATGGCATCGTTTACTTAAAAAACACAGAAACAGGAGCGGAATTAGAAGAAAAAGCGGATTTAATTTTCGCTGCTGATGGTGCTTTTTCTGCGGTTCGCTATAACTCTATGCAAAAATTAGATCGTTTTAATTACAGTCAGAATTTCATAGCGGATGGTTACCGAGAACTTTTATTGCCAGCGAATTCTGATGGGTCTTACCGAATGGATAAAAATGCCTTGCATATTTGGCCGCGCGGTCGTTTTATGGTGATTGCATTAGCAAATGAAGATGGTTCGTTTACGTGTACCTTATTTATGCCACATACAGGCGGAGAACACGCATTTGATAAGTTAACAGACAAAGCATCAGTTGATAATTTCTTTAAATCGGTATTTCCTGATTTTTATGAAATGATGCCAAACATTGCTGACGCATGGGAAGATCATCCGTTGTCTTCTTTAGCAATTGTTCGTTGTTATCCGTGGACGAGTGGAAAAGTTGCGTTAATGGGTGATGCAGCGCATGCAACGGTTCCGTTTTATGGTCAAGGAATGAATGCTGGTTTTGAAGATTGTACAGTCATGAATGATTTAATGCTGAAACACAACCATAATTGGGAAGCAATTTTTGATGAATACAGTAGAGAACGCAAACCAGATGGCGATGCATTACAAGATTTATCACTAGACAATTACTATGTCATGCGCGATTATGTTGGTGATCCAGCATTTTTATTGCGTAAGAAAATTGAAGCTAAATTTAGCACGCTGTATCCTGACAAATGGATTCCTTTGTATTCTCAGGTTACTTTCAGTGAAATTCGTTACAGCGTTGCCTACAAACAAGGGCAAGTTCAAAGCAAAATCATGGATGAAATCATGGAGATTCCGAACATTGAAACACGCTGGGACGAGGATGAGGTGATGGAAAAATTATTGGTATTGTCTGGGCATTAATTCAATTATATGAAACAGGTTTTAATAGTTTGTTGGTTGATTCTTCCAGTTTTTTCGAGTTTAGCACAACGCGACCTTACTCCTGGTAAAAAAAGAGGAGCAGCATTTGGCGCTGTTGATTTTAACAATTATAAGTATTCAGGAATTCAAGTTACAGGTGGATTGATTTACACTAAAACGCGCTCGGATGCGAATAACGTTACACAAACGATTGTTGATGCTGCCGATCGACCAATTGATTACACATTTGATCCTGCTGGAAAAGTAGGATTTTTCATCGAAGCAGGAATGGCTCATTTTCCAAAAAAACAATCCCAACTTTCTAAAAGACTCAAAACAATTTTAGTTTCTTATTACGATTGGGGTTTAGGATTGAAAATGATCAATGGCGCTGAAAATGTAACAGCTAACTATTACAATTTAGGAGGACAAGTAATTTCCACCTTGAATGAAACGAGTGATTTTTCAAACGCGTATTTGTACGGACGTTTTTCAGCGCACCGCAATTTTTATTTGGGTAAAAAATACTTTATTGACAACGGCATAGGCATCAATGCTGATTTTCGTTTCTTTTCATCAAGTACAAACGATGCTAACAATGCAACATTTGAACCAACTGACAATCATTCAACATTCGTTTTGCAGTTGAATTATAGTTTGGGTTTTGGCATTAAACTATCGCGCAGAAGTTTTCTGATTCCAAGTATAGCACTTCCCATTGTTGGACTTCATGATTGGCGCAGTGGATGCGCAGCTTTGAAATGGTACCATTCCAATTATGTTCCAATTCAAGCACAAGTGAAGTGGATTTACTTGTTTAAAAAAGTGCAAAAAGGATGTCCAGCCGTTTACACAACAGATTAATTTTCAAGGATAATGAAAAAAATATACCATTTAAGCGCGTGTTCAACGTGTCAAAAAATCTTGAAAGAACTTGCGCCGGATGCAACAGTAACACTTCAAGACATTAAAGAACAAAATATTTCTGCGGACACATTGGACTGGATCAAAGAAAAAGTTGGCTCCTACGAAGCCTTATTTTCAAAGCGAGCAATGAAATACCGCGGATTGGGATTAGACAAAATGGATTTAAGTGAAGAAGATTTTCGCAACTATATGCTGCAAGAATATACTTTTTTGAAACGTCCATTCATGATCAATGGAGACGAAATTTTTATTGGTAACGCGAAGAAAGATGTCGAAGCAGCACTAAAATCGTTTGCTAAAAACACATGATTCTTTTCAAACAAACAAAAGCCTTTTGGGCACATCTTTCTTTGTTTGCGGTGAATGCTTTGTATGGCGCGAGTCATGTTTTAGCGAAAGGTGTAATGCCTGCTTATTTAAGTCCTAGTGTTTTTATTTTGTTTCGAGCAGTTGGCGCCACCTTGCTATTTTGGCTTGTAAAATTCTTTTTACCGAAAGAAAAAATCGCCCGAAAAGATTGGTTTCTATTGATTGTTTGTGGTTTATTTGGCGTTACAGTCAATCAATTATTTTTCTTTCATGGATTGAATTTATCTTCATCGATAAATTCTGGTATCATCATGGCTTCCAATCCAATACTGGTCGTTTTGTTGTCGTTTTTTATCTTGAAAGAACGTTTTACACCTCGAAAACTTGTTGGAATATTGTTGGGGGCGGTAGGCGCAATTTTGTTAACGCTAACTGCAGGAACAGGCAAAGGAGACTCGTTGTTGGGGGATTTATTTTTATTCATCAATGCAGCAAGTTATGCCGTTTACCTTGTTTTGGTAAAGCCATTGATGCAAAAATACAGTCCTTTAACTGTAATAACCTATGTTTTCACGTTTGGATCGATCTTTATTTTGCTTTATCCAGCAACATTACAGGAGTTTACAACAACAAATTTCCAACGAATACCATCAGATGTTTGGTATAAAATTGCGTATGTGGTGGTTGGCGTCACCTTTTTAACCTATCTATTAACGGTGTTTGCATTAAAATATGTCACAGCATCAGTTTCCAGTGTATATATTTATTTACAACCTGTTTTAGTTATGTTTTTTGCATATTTCTTAATGTATTTAGGTTGGTCTGAAGATTTCACACATACCATTACTGCTCAAAAAATTGGGTACATGCTACTCATCTTTTTTGGCGTTTATTTGACCGCTCGGAGAAAGTAGGCTAGTTAGTTAGGCATTAGTAGTTAGTTGGCTAGTAAGTTAGTTGGTTAGTAAGTTAGCGTTTCGATTGCAACAGAATAAAAATCTCGATTTAATTCCTTCATTCCTTCATTTTTCATTCCTTCATTCTTGAAGTCTTGCCTCCTAAGGTCTTTTCTCAAATTTTCATCTCAGGCACCTGATCAGGCACAATTAATTTTCCTTCTGTTTTAGAGATTATTTCCTCAACACTAACACCTGGCGCACGTTCAATAAGGTGAAAAGCACCGTCTTTTATTTCCATTACTGCTAATTCAGTGACTACTTTTTTCACGCATCCAACGCCTGTGAGTGGTAAGGTACATTCTTTTAATATTTTTGATTCTCCCGCTTTGTTCGAATGCATCATGGCAACAATAATGTTTTCAGCAGAAGCCACTAAGTCCATTGCGCCTCCCATTCCTTTTACCATTTTACCCGGAATTTTCCAATTGGCAATATCTCCATTTTGAGAAACTTCCATAGCGCCTAAAACAGTCAATTGAACGTGTTGCCCACGAATCATAGCAAAAGACATTGCAGAGTCAAAAAACGAAGCTCCTTTTTTCACGGTGATCGTTTGTTTACCCGCATTGATTAAATCAGCATCTACTTCTTCCTCTAATGGAAATTGTCCCATTCCTAATACGCCATTTTCCGATTGAAATTCAACATCAATTCCTTCAGGAATATAATTGGCAACCAAGGTTGGAATTCCAATTCCTAAATTAACATACCAACCATTTTGAAGTTCTTGTGCTATTCTTTTAGCAATGCCTGTTTTATCTAGTGCCATAATTTTTAATGTAACAATTAACTAATTTAATAATGTACCAATTTTCTGATGTACTAATGTATCAATTCATTTTCATATTAATTCATTGATTAATTTTCACACTGAATCATTGTTTCATTATTTCTTTATCTAGTGGTTCTTTGTTCGATGCGTTTTTCAAATTTTTGACCTTGGAAGATGCGTTGTACAAAAATTCCGGGTGTATGAATAAAATTAGGATCAAGCGTTCCAGCAGGAACTAATTCTTCTACTTCTGCAACCGTAATTTTACCCGCCATTGCCATCATAGGATTAAAATTTCTAGCTGTAGCTTTAAAGACAAGATTTCCTTCTGTATCACCTTTCCAGGCTTTTACAATAGCGTAATCTGCAGTAAGTGCTTCTTCTAAGATGTGTGGCTTTCCATTAAAAACACGTACCTCTTTACCTTCAGCTACTTCTGTTCCGTAACCAGCAGGTGTAAAAAATGCTGGAATACCTGCGCCACCTGCACGACAACGTTCGGCTAAGCTTCCTTGAGGAATTAAATCTACAATCAATTCACCGGATAACATTTGACGCTCAAATTCTGCGTTTTCTCCAACGTATGAACTAATCATTTTTTTGATTTGTTTTTGTTGTAATAATAAACCCAACCCAAAATCATCAACACCAGCATTATTTGAAATGCAGGTTAAATCACGGACATTTAATTTGACCAGTTGCGCTATCGAATTTTCAGGAATACCACATAAACCAAACCCACCAATCATTAAGGTCATTCCATCTTGAATGCCAATTAATGCTTCTTCTACGTTTTTTACAACTTTATTCATGTGTGTATTTTATTGAAAATCAATTATCAAAATCAATTACTTCTGGGATTACTTCTTCTTGTGTTGGAGTAGGGAGGATGTCGCCACCGGAACACGAAAACGCTTTTGGGTCATACGACCTTGGCTCTTTAAAGTCGGTTGTTGATAACGCAATTTTTGGGTCTTTATAAACTTTTTGCATATAATATCCATAAATTGGCAAGGCTAAACGCGCACCTTGTCCCCATTGCATCGATCTGAATCGAACGGAACGATCTTCTGCACCAACCCAAACACCGGTTACCAATTCAGGTGTTAAACCAACAAACCATCCGTCAGAATTACTTTGTGTTGTTCCTGTTTTCCCTGCTGTAGGAGCTAAAACATTCCCCCAACTATTCCCGCCTCTTAGGCTTCCAGCAGTTCCACTCGTTACAACTTGCTTCATCATTTTCAAGGTTTCGTAGGCAACATTTTCATTGAGTACTTCTTTTGAATACGATTTTGCATTGAAGATAACATTACCATTACGGTCCTCAATTCTTAAAATGGTTGTTGGTCGGTTGTATATTCCATTATTAACGAAAATACATTGAGCGCCCACCAATTGGTATAAAGATAAATCCATAATTCCTAAACACATGGATGGAACTTCTTGACTTGCAGGAAGATCAATATCCATCATGCGTAGTAATTTAGAAACGGTTTTTGGACCAGCATATCCGCCCATTTTTGACATTACAGCAACCGTAATATTATTCATGGATTGTGCTAATCCAGTTGAAGCAGATACAACACCAGCATCAGAACCACCCGCATTTTTTGGACACCATCTGCCGTCAACATCTCCATCACTGTTTTGTAAATCAACACAGTAAGAAGTATTTGCGAATTGCGTACACGGTTTTACTACTCCCATTGCCATCGCTGTTCCGTAAACAAATGGTTTTATAGTGGATCCAACTTGTCGTTTACCTTGTCGCACGTGATCGTACGCAAAATTTTCAAAATTTGCACCGCCCACCCATGCTTTTACAAAACCAGTTTGAGGTTCGATAGAAATTAATCCAGCATGTAAAAACGCTTTGTAATAGCGAATTGAATCGTTTGGTGTAAGTGTAGTATCAATTTCGTTGTCACCTTTCCACGTGAAAACTTTCATAGAAACAGGTGTGTTGAAATTTTTATTGATTTCACTTTCTGTAAGGCCACTGCTCACTAAATTCGCATAACGACCAGAACTGTGACGCGCTGTAAGCATAATGGATTCTACTTCACCTTTATTGATGTCGCTTGAAAACGGATAATTTTTTAAGTTTCGATTATTGTCGTCAAAAGCTGGTTGTAATGATTCTTTCAAGTGTCGTTCTACCGCGGCTTCAGCATATTCTTGTAAACTTGCATTGATCGATGTGTGTATTTTCAATCCATCTCTGTAAATATCATATGGAGATCCATCTTTACGCGCGTATTTCCAAGAACCATCCGCATTTTTTTCTTTAAATAATTCTGTTAATTCTTTACGTACAGCTTCTCTAAAATACGGTGCCATTCCTTGTTTATGATCTACAATTTGATAGTCAACAACAATTGGTTTCATTTTAAGAATATCGTATTCTTCTTTTGTAATTTTTACACGTAATGCCTTGTTATTGCTTTTGCTATTTTTAAGCCACTGCATTAAAACTTGATTTCTTCTCGATACTGCTCTTATAGAATCTGCTGCACGCAATGGTGCGATATCTGAAAAATTAACTTCACTCAATGGAATGTCCTTTGCTTTTGCAATTTTACCGCGGTAATCTTTGATTTTATAAGTGTAAGGGTTAAACAATGAAGGGTTTTTACACAGACCAACTAAAAGCGCAGCTTCGTCCTTTGTTAAATTGAGTGGCTTTTTATTAAAGTAAACTTTCGCTGCATTTTCAATTCCAACTGCATTGTATAAAAAATCGAATTGATTTAAATACATCGTAATGATTTCTTCTTTTGTGAAGCGTTTTTCTAAACGTGTCGCAATAATATTTTCGCGCGCTTTTTCATTGATTCGTTGAAAGATTCGTCCGATACGCGTTGTTGCGCCAGAAGAAACAGATTCTCCCATAGATCGCGCCAATTCTTGACGATCGCGTTGTTGCAATGTAAACAATAATTTTGCTAATTGTTGCGTAATTGTTGATGCACCACCAGCACCACCAACATTTACAACTGCTCTCCCGATTGCTCTAAAATCAACACCTGAATGATCAATAAATCGTTCGTCTTCGGTTGCGATTAACGCATCTGTTACGTAGGGAGAAATGTCTTTGTATTGAACACTTGTTCGGTTGATTTTCCAATAGCGACCTAATTCTGTTTCGCCATCATCTGCTAATACGACAGAAGCTAACAATTCAGGTGGATTGTCTAACATTTCAACCGGAGGTAAATCGTCTTCAGATTGAAAAAGAAGTAACGAAGTCACTAAAACAAAAGGCATCATTGCTAAGACCCAAAATAAGCGCGTCCATTTTTTCAATTTTTCCGTCGAAAAGGCATTTGAAGGTGTTAATTTGTCGTTCATGCTTGTTTTTTAATGTAAAAATACAGATTTCTTTGATTCAACTATCGCTTTCTAAAATTATTGTAAAACATCCCTTCGTTGGCTGTCCAACTTCAATAATACAAACATCATCACTGAAAACGACATCATGGATGAACCGCCATAACTAAAGAAGGGTAAAGGAATTCCAATTACTGGAGCAAATCCAATGTTCATCCCTAAATTAATAGCAAAATGGTAAAATAAAATCATGGCAACGGCATATGCATAAACACGGTTGAATGTTGATCGTTGGCGTTCAGCAATAAATACAATGCGTAGCAATAAAAACAAATACATTCCAATTAAAAGGATGGTGCCTAAGAACCCCCATTCTTCTGCAAAAGGACAAAAGATAAAGTCCGTTTCACTTTCAGGAACATGGTTGCTCTCTACGCTCGAAACAGAAGCATTGTTGTACCCTTTTCCTAAGAAACCACCCGAACCAACTGCTGCCATTGCTCTATTACGGTTATAGTCTTCTCCGTTTGGGTCTTCTTTTAATCCTAGAAATAATTCAATTCGAACTTTTTGATGCGAAGCCAATCCTTGAAACCCAAAATTGACGATTGAAGCTAAAATGGATGACAAAACAAATCCGATGACGATCACAAGAGATGCGTTATTTCGTTCTCTTTTTGTTGAAACAAATCGTAGAAAAATCATGCCTAAAATCCCAAAGAATGCTAGCGTAAAAACAACCCCCCAAAAACCTGGGATTTCTATGCCGGGAAACGATTCAAAGGTAATTATTTCATTGCTCATGAATAATGTAATGATACTTAAAAAAACCACCACAAATAGAATTGGAATAAAGTGACTTCCTACCCATGTTTTTTTAAAAAGCACACCTGGGAAGGCATTCACTATTTTTAAAATCACAGGATCATACGTGATTCCTTCTCGGTACATCACAAATAAAAACGATGTAAAAACAACAAAGGTACCGGCATCTGGTTGAAGTAAGATTAATACCATTGGGACTAAAATAATCGCATTTGCATAAACAACCGTTTGAATGGTTTGCTGTTTTACATTGATTGAACTAATAAATCGCGCTAACAAGAGGGCTGTTCCAATTTTCGCAAACTCAGCAGGTTGTATTCCCAAACTACCAATTCCTAACCAAGCTCTTGCGCCATTGACTGCGGGCATAAATAATACAATAACGAGTAAAACCAGCGTAAAAAGATAAATAGGAACACAAAATTTTCGATAAATATCTGAATCTATCAAAAACACCATTAACCCTAAAAATAAGGAAATACCTAACCACATTATTTGTTTTCCGTATTTCTGAGAGAAATCAAACAAGTTCGGGTGATCAGCATTGTAAGCGGTAGAATATACTGTAGCAATACCCATCAACAATAATAACATGTAGACGATGAACAAAGGCCAATCAAAATAGGTGACGAGTGATTCTTGTTTCCGCATTATCTGTATGAAAAATTAGCATTAAGTATGGTTGTCTCCCTTTCTTTTTCCATGATTTTTTTAGTCAAGTACTTTTCAATCATGAGTCCAGCCGTTGGCGCCGCCCACAAACCTCCACCACCTTTTGCATTTTCGATAAAGACAGCAATAGCAATTTTTGGTTTATACATTGGCGCAAAAGCAACAAAAGTGGAGTGATCTTCTCCATGCGGATTCTGAACAGTTCCTGTTTTTCCACAAACAATGATGTCTTTTAATTTTGCTCTTTTTCCTGTCCCTCCGGGTTCGTGAACTACACGTCGCATTCCTTCTATAATTACTGAGAAATGAGATCGATCTATTAAAGTGTAATGTTTCTTTTTATAAATAGCTTTAGGACCTTTTCCGCCAATAGATTTCACAAAATGTGGAATAATATACCATCCACGATTCGCAATTGTAGCGGCAACATTTGCCATTTGTAAGGGCGTTAACATGACTTCTCCTTGTCCGATAGAAATGGAGCGAATGGTTGAAAACGCCCAACGGTGATTTCCATACCATTTATCGTAGTACAATGCGTCTGGAATTGAGCCCCCACTTAGACCTGTTATGTCTGTTTCTAATTTAGAACCTAAGCCAAAGCTTCGCATGTATCGTGCCCAGGTATTTAGACCTAATTCAGCATCTTCAAAAACACTTTTCTTTTTATTTTGTTGAATAATACGTTTTGTAACAGCATAGTAATAAGGATTACACGAATGTTTAATTGCATCAGGAAGATTTCCTGCGCTTGCATGATTGTGGCATCCGACCAACGATTTATTACAGGGGAAACCACTTTCTGGCGTAATAACGCCTTCTTGTAAACCAATTAGCGAATTCAATAATTTAAAAGTAGATCCTGGTGGATATTCAGCTGCTAAAGGGCGAGGGTACAATGGTTTACTTGGGTCGCTTAATAAGCGAGAATAATTATTGGAGATGTTTCTTCTTCCAATAAATAAATTTGGATCATAAGATGGCGCCGAAACCAAGGCTAATATTTCACCCGTACTTGGTTCGATTGCAACAATACATCCGCGTTTGTTTTTTAATAAACGTTCTCCATATGCTTGTAAATTGATGTCAATTCCAAGTTTTAAATAAGGTCCTTGTTTCGCAATCGTATCATATTTACCGTTGGCGTAGGATTCAATGGCATTATTTAATGCAGATGTAACGATGTAACGAATTCCTTTTCGTCCTCTTAATTCTGTTTCATAAAAACGTTCCAATCCCGCTCTACCGATATTATTTCCTGGTTTGTAAAAATTATCTTCATCAATTTCCTCTCCATTTACTTCCGATAAATAACCTACGATATTTGCCCCGTTTGAGTAGGGATAACTTCGCATACTTGTTACTTCTTCATAAAAACCAGGAAAATTTTCTAAGTGAGGAGCGATAATTGCTATTTCATCCAATGTTAATTCTTTTAAAAAGGCATATGGGCGAATTTTCTGATAATTAGAAGTTGTCTTTCCAGTATTTTTATTTCGGTATTTTCCTTCTCCTTTTTTGATTTCATAGAATCGATAACGGACGTGTTCTTTTGACCAACCAATTAAATTAGCGAATGCAAGTGTGTCAAAATGTTTCATTTTTGCTTCAACGAACATTAAGTTATAATAGGTTCTGTTGGAAACCATTTTTTTCCCTTTTCGGTCAAATAAAACACCTCTAGGCGGAGTAATTTCTTTTCTTTTTTCTGCAATTTCTTGTGCCCGTAACGTCCATGTTTCATCAACAACTTGCATATAAAATAAGCGAACAGAATAAATGATACCAACGATGATAATAAATGCTATTAATACATATTTTCGGTTATCAGTATTCATTTATTTTTAGATGTTGACACAAAAAGCGCTTGTAATAATAACGCAATTAAAAAGGAAAACGGTAAACTAACGAGTGATTTTCTGAGAATAAAGATTGTTTCATCAAATTTGAAAATTTCAAAAGTGAAAAACCATAAATGATGAAAAAACAAAAACAATCCAAATACTGAAATAAACCAACCTGTTCCCATATCATAGATGCTGGGTGTTTTTAAAACGTCATATCCTTCTCTAGGCTCAAAACGTTTAAAGAGAAACGGTCTAATAAAAGCAAGAAACACCAATGAGGAAGCGTGTAGGCCATAGGTATTAGAAATTGAATCAATCATAATTCCCATAACAAAACCAAGAACCATCATTAGAATTGTGCTTGTTTCAAAAGGTAGGAGCATTAAAAAAATAGGGGTCACCATAAATTGTATGCTGAAACCAATTTCTAATTGATTTAAGACAAGTGCTTGTATAATAACGAGCACAATAAAACGGATGGCTTGTTTAGCAATGTCAATCATTTTCTTTGTCTTGAGGGATGGATTCTTCTAGTTTAAATTGTTCTTCTTGCAGTAAATTTTTTATGACATAAACACGTTGAATTTTTCGATAATCTTCAGAAAATCGCATTACTACATCCCAAATTGGTTTTCCCTCAACACTATTAAGTGCCTCAATTTTCCCAACATTTAGTCCTCTTGGGAAAATTCCTGAACCACCTCTGGTCACTACTTTCGACCAACGTTTAATTTTCATGTCATTAGAAATCCCTGCGATTGTTCCTCTTCGTGGATCTTTTCCGTCCCATTTCAATAATCCAAATAAACCAATTGGTTCAATCATTACATCGATATTAATGTTTTCTGTCAATACAGATTTAACAACGCTGTAATGATCACTGGTTTTGTGAATTATTCCAACGATACCTTTGTCTGAAAAAACGCCCATTCCTCTTCGGATGCCGTGATCTTTACCAATGTCTAATGTAAAATAGTTGTTTTCTTTCGTACAAGTTGAATTAATCACCAAAGCGGGCGTATAAACGTATTGTTGTTTGTATAACGTATCGTCAATTTTCACATATCCGTGTTGTAACTGATGGTAACTTTGTGGTAATTTTTTTCGAAGCGCAATGTTTTCTAATTGCAATAAATAATTGTTATGTGCTAAATTGAAGTGCTTTGTAACGCTATGTTTCGTCTTTAAGAATGACGCATTTAATGAAGAAGCACTTGTTAGGTATTGCGATCGCGGAAAGTTTAAAAAAGAGAAATAAGTTGACATTGCAATGATCTGCAAGACAACAAAAACGACAAAAACACGAAAACGCTGAAAAAAAGCTATTAAATTGCGCATAGGCAAAGATAAAAAAGTCCTGATAAATAATTACCAGGACTCTTAAAATTAATCTCGAATTAAGAATTGGAAGCGGTCAATATTTTTCAAAGCAATACTTGTTCCTCTTGCAACCGCTCTAAGCGGATCTTCTGCAATGTGAACTGGTAGTTTTGTTTTTGCTGAAATACGTTTGTCTAAACCACGCAACATTGAACCACCACCTGCTAAATAAATACCTGTTTTGTAAATGTCTGCTGAAAGTTCCGGCGGCGTCATTTCCAATGCGCTTAAAATGGCTTCTTCTATTTTAGTAATTGTTTTATCTAATGCGTGAGCGACTTCCGAGTAAGTAATAATGATTTCTTTTGGAATTCCTGTCATTAAATCACGCCCACGAACTGCAAAATCAGCGGGTGGATTCTCCAATTCTGGAATTGCTGCACCAACTTCAATTTTAATTAATTCTGCGGTACGCTCTCCAACTAAAATATTGTGTTGACGACGCATGTATTCTTCAATGTCATTCGTGAAATCATCACCGGCAATACGAATTGATTTATCACAAACGATACCACCTAATGCTATGACAGCAATTTCTGAAGTACCACCACCAATATCGATGATCATATTTCCCATTGGTTCTTCTACGTCAATTCCAATTCCAATTGCAGCAGCCATTGGCTCGTGAATTAAATACACTTCTTTTGCTCCTGCGTGTTCAGCTGAATCTCGAACGGCACGTTTTTCCACTTCTGTAATTCCAGAAGGAATACAAATCACCATTCTTAATGTTGGATTGAAAAAACTCCTACCCGGATTGATCATTTTAATCATTCCACGAATCATCTGTTCTGCACTTTGGAAATCAGCAATTACTCCATCTTTCAATGGACGAACTGTTTCAATTAATTTGTGCGTTTTACCGTGCATTTGTTGCGCTTTTTTTCCAATTGCAACAATTTTACCAGTAGAAATATCTTTTGCAACAATTGAAGGCTCATCAACAACTACCTTATCATTCATGATAATTAGTGTGTTTGCCGTACCTAAGTCGATTGCAATTTCTTGTGTTAAAAAGCTAAATAATCCCATTTTTTCTTGCGCGCTTTTTTATAATAAGCTTAATATTACGTAGTTTCTTCGTAAAAAATGAATAATTGTTACATTTTTTACAAAATAATTTTTTTTAATGTTTAAAATGGCGGTTTCCAGTGAAAACCATCGCCATGTTATTTTCGTTACAATAATCGATCGAAAGCGTATCTTTAATTGATCCTCCAGGTTGAATTACTGTATTGATTCCTTCGTTGTGAGCGATTTCTACACAATCTGGGAATGGAAAAAATGCATCCGAAGCCATCACAGCTCCATTCAAGTCAAAATTAAATGATTTTGCTTTGTGTATTGCTTGACTCAATGCATCAACGCGGGATGTTTGTCCTGTTCCACTTGCTAAAAGTTGCTTGTTTTTTGCTAATACAATTGTATTTGATTTGGTATGTTTCACCAATTTGTTTGCGAACAATAAATCTTCAATTTCTTTAGCTGTTGCTGTTTTGTTTGTAACAGGTGTTAAATGTGTTGCGTTTTCAGTAATTAAATCTTTGTCTTGAACTAAAACGCCATTTAACATTGTTCGGAATTGTTTCTCCGGAAGTGTTGCTTGTTTTTGAACTAAAATCACCCGATTTTTTTTAGATTTCAAAAGTTCAAGCGCTTCATTATCATATGCAGGCGCAATAATTACTTCACAAAACAATTCATTTACCAATTCTGCTGTTGCTAAGTCTACAGTTTTGTTGGCAATTAATATTCCACCAAATGCACTTACTGGATCTCCAGCAAGAGCAGCGGCATACGCTTCTACTAATGTTGGTCGAGACGCCAAACCACAAGCGTTGTTGTGTTTTAATATCGCAAATGTAGGTTCGTCTTGTTGAAAATCAGCCATTAAATTTACAGCAGCGTCCACATCTAATAAGTTGTTGTACGATAATTCTTTGCCGTGTAATTTATCAAACATGGCATCTAAATCGCCGTAAAAAACTCCATTTTGATGCGGGTTTTCACCGTATCTTAAAACATGTGCTGTTTGAACGCTTTCTTTGAAAATTGAACGCTCACCTTTGTTAAAGTAATTGAATATTTGTGTATCGTAATGCGAAGAAACATGGAACGCATCTCCTGAAAAAGTTTGACGTTGTTCTAGTGTCGTTTCGCCATTTTGTGCAAGCAATAATTCCAATAAGTTGGAATATTGAGCTTGTGAAGGAACAATTACAACATCCGCATAATTTTTTGCTGCTGCGCGAATCAATGAAATCCCACCGATGTCAATTTTTTCAATAATGTCTTGATGACTCGCGCCAGAAGCTACAGTTGCTTCAAACGGATATAAATCAACTATTACTAAGTCTATTTCGGGAATGTTATATTGCGCAATTTGCGCTTGATCTTCCGCTAAATTTCTTCTATTTAAGATGCCTCCAAAAATCTTTGGATGCAATGTTTTGACGCGACCGCCCAATATTTCTGGAAAATCAGTTAAATCTTCAACGCGTTCAACAGGAATATTCATTCCTTCAATAAATGCTTGCGTTCCACCTGTAGAATAAATGGTAACATTGTTAGCATGAAGTGTTTTAACGATTTCGTCTAAGCCAGCTTTGTCATAAACAGAAATAAGGGCAGATTTAATTTTTTTTGATGTATTCATCGACTCCAGAAATTGTTAGAAAGTGCAAAATTAGTCTAATTTTTCGCACCATCAAGGAGAAAAATAAAAAAGGCTACAATATTTATTGCAGCCTTTAAAAATAGCGATAATTCAGTTTATTTTTTTACGACTAATTTCGTTAATTGAGCTGAATCAGTAGTTAATTTAACTTGATAAACGCCTTGAGCTAAATGAGTTAAATCAACGATAACTTGTTGCCCAGTTTTCGTAGCTGTAGTTTGAACGATTTTTCCAGAAAAATCAGAAACTGTTAGTGTAATATTTTCTGTTTCAATAGAAGTTAAATCAATCGTAAATTCAGCTGTAAATGGATTCGGATAGATTGAAGTATACGCAAATTTAGACACTTCATTTTCATCAATACTTGCTGGAGAACAAGGGTTTCCCGAACCATTTAACACCATCAAACCACTATTTGTTGGGTCTAAAAATGGTTTTAATTGATAGATTGCTTCTGTACCGTTGGAAGTCCAATGAAACGACATTTTTCCATATAAATCTGGGGAAGTTTGCGCATTACAATACGATGAACCTCCTGTCAATGTTCCAATAATTCTACCAGTTGAATTATTAAAAATTGGGGAACCAGAAGATCCGCCTTCTGTCACACCATGACCGTTTGAATTAGAACTCCAAGTTAATCGCCAATGGGTTCCTGAAACTTGTCCACCATATGTTGAACTTATGGTTGTTCCGTTAAACGTTGATATTTTTTTAATATCTCCAGCTGGGTGATGAATACCAACTCCACCGGTAGTTGCGGTATTGTTTGCGTCCCAACCATTCCAGTAAGCATTGAAGCCTGTAGTTTTTAATTTGTTAATGGTTGTTGCTTCGTTATTTGCTGTTCCCATTTGAACCAATAAAAAATCGGAACCACTATTTCCCCCACCATCATTTGCATCTGCTTTTTTTACACTTCCTGTGATGACATTGCTCCCTAAAGTCCCTCCTGATGTTGGATTTATACATCCAGTCACTTCGTATTTAAAGTAAAATTTCCAAACATTAAAATTTGCTGTAGTTGAATTTTCACCACAATGAAAAGCAGAAAGCATGAACGGTTTACAATCTTGCGCTGTGTTGTTAACTAAAGAACCTGAACACCAACCAGCGCCTGCTGGTTCAACAACATAAATTCGTGCAACACCTCTTTTTTCATCTTGCCAATTATCACCAACAGGAGAACAATTTACGTTTACTTCACACGCATCTGATTCATTCACTTTTGCAGCACTTGGGTTTCCTGTACTTCTGTAATTATAGATAACTCTGTCCAAATGTATCGAAGACGCCATTGTTCCTTTAGGTTCAGACAGCATTAAAGTTAATTCATCACCAAAACACAAGGCTAAATGTTGTTGTAAATCTTCTAATTCATCTTCATTTGTGACGATAGCGTGAACCAATTCACCTTTTTTGTTCAGAACTTTAAATGTACTTTTACCGTTTAAATCAAAGTGATCAAAAATAAAACTAAGCGCTTCTGCTCCAGCTGATTTTATAGTTAATGACCAAGTTTTATTTCCTTGTTGGTCAGTTGTCCAAACACCTGAGTTTTCAGGTGATAAATTTGTGAATAACGCTATACCAATTCGGTACAATTTACCTTGTTTATCTCTCAACTTATCTTCTGCATTGATGGCGTCCATATTAGGCGCTAATAACTCAATTGTTGGAGTTGATTTTTGTTGTTCGTTTGAAACAGTAGTTGTGGTATTTTTTTGAGAAAAACTTGAGAAAACAATCAAGAATAGCACAAAAAGACTAGTAGTAATTTTATTATTCATCGTTAATTTTTGATATTTTATTAATCCTATCCGCACAAATATATAACTTTAAAAAAAAATACGGCAAGATGATTACGATTTACTTAGTTGAAGATGAAAAAAGTTTAGCAGATTTAATTCGCTTTAATTTGGAAATGGAAGGATATACAGTTCATGTATTTGAAAATGGCTTAACGGCATTCAATGCTGTTCCTAAATTAGCGCATGCAGATTTGGTAATATTAGATGTCATGTTACCAGGAAAAAGTGGTTTTGAAATTTGTAGTGAGCTTAGAAAGGTTGCAGCTGTTCCAATTTTGTTTTTGTCTGCAAAAGGAACGACAGATGACAGAATCCAAGGATTAAAATTAGGCGCAAATGATTACTTGCCAAAACCATTTGATTTAGAAGAATTGTTATTAAGAGTGAGTATTTTAACAAAAAACACGGATAAATCAACTGGTTTGATTGAGTTTACTATTGCGGACCAAACAATCAATTTTGAATCATATGAAGTTAAAAGTAAATCAAACTATCAATTAACGACACTTTCAAAAAAAGAAATTGAATTATTGAAATTGTTCATTGAAAACGAAAACAAAGTTATTTCACGGGATGAAATTTTAGATCGTCTTTGGGGGAAAGATCAGTTTCCAACGGCCAGAACGATTGATAATTACATTTTAGCATTTCGAAAATTATTTGAGCAAGACCCAAAAAATCCGCATTATTTTCATTCAATTAGAGGCGTTGGCTATAAATTTACACCTGTTTCTCTTTAATAAGGTTCGTTTACATCTTCAAATTATTAATTTTGCGTTACATTTATCTCTAGTATGATTTCAAATAAAACAACCCGTTACGATGCTGCTTATTTAAGATTGGCAGAATCTTGGGCAAAATTGTCACATTGTGCCCGCAAACAAGTTGGTGCGATAATAGTTAAAGACGAAATGATTATTTCAGATGGCTACAATGGCTCTCCAGCTGGTTTTGATAATTGTTGCGAAGATACTGAAGGAAATACGCATTGGTATGTTTTACATGCTGAAGCGAATGCCATTCTAAAAGTAGCGAAATCAACGAATAATTGTAAAGGCGCTACCTTATACTTAACATTGTCACCGTGTAAAGATTGTAGTAAATTAGTTTTGCAAGCAGGAATCAACCGCGTTGTTTTTATGGATATGTATAAAGACACTGAGGGGATAGATTTTTTAGCGAATGCAGGTGTAGAAGTAGTTCATTTTGAAACGAATATTCATGGATAACCCAACTAAAAACAAAGCGTATTTATTACCAATGTTAATGGCAGCATGTGTCATTTTCGGCTTGTGGTTAGGAACGTTGTTTACTTCTGGAGATTTTACATTTTCCAATGTTCCAATTCGAGGTAAATATCAAAAATTTCAAGATATTATTGAATTATTGAATGAGAATTATGTCGATTCATTGAACGGTGATGAGTTGTTTGAAGCGGCCATTTCTGACATGCTTCACAAGTTAGATCCGCACAGTAATTACATTCCTGCAAAAGATTTAAAAGCGGTTAACGAATCGATTGAAGGTCAATTCGGAGGAATTGGTATCCGATTTTTTATAATTAGAGACACGATTTGTATAACGAATGTTATTCCAGGGTCTCCTTCTGAAAACGTTGGATTAAAAGCAGGGGATAAAATTATTGCTGTGGATGGTAAAAAAGTTGCCAATATAAAAATCACAAATGATAAAGTGATGAAGTTGTTAAAAGGCAAAGAGGATACTTCTGTCGCTTTAACAATTTACCGCAAAGGAAAAAAATTAACAAAAAATCTGACACGCGGAATCATTCAAATTCAGTCTGTTTCTTCTGCTTTCATGCTGACACCAACAATCGGCTATTTAAAAATCGATGAATTTTCTGTTACAACAGGCAATGAATTTAAATTGGCCGCTTTGAAATTAAAGCAAGAAGGCATGAAAAAGTTAGTATTGGATTTAAGAGGTAATCCAGGAGGCGTTATGCAGTCTGCGATAGAAATAGCGGATCAGTTTCTTCAAAAAGACGCTGTTATTGTTCGTGTGAAGGGAGTTCATGCAGGTGAACAAACTTACAAAGCGACTTCAGATGGGTTTTTACAGGATATGCCGTTGGCTATTTTGATCAATTCAAATTCAGCTTCTGCAAGTGAAATTTTAGCTGGTGCTATTCAAGATAATGATCGTGGAACCATTGTTGGTCGTCGTTCTTTTGGAAAAGGATTGGTGCAAGAAGACCGCCGTTTGAGAGATGGTAGTAATTTAAGAATGACCATTGCGCGTTATTATATCGCCTCTGGAAGATGTATTCAAAAGCCTTATTCAGAAGGATTTGATGCATATATGCAAGACCAAGTCAACCGCTACAGCGATGAAGAATTATTTCACGTTGACAAGAAATATTTTGTAGATTCTTTAAAGTATAAAACAGTGAAAGGCCGAATAGTTTATGGCTCAAGTGGTATTATGCCAGATGTTTTTGTTGCACTTGACACTCTAGGAACAAGTATGTATTTTACTGAGTTACGTTTTTCTCAAGCATTTAATGGCTTCGCGTTTGATTACATTCAAGACAAGCGTCGAAACTGGAAAACATTGGAAGCGTTTGTAGCTGCTTTTCAAGTTGACGAGTTGTTATTGAATCAATTTACACAATTTGCTGAAAAAGAATTGAAAATAAAAGTGGATAAAGGAGGGCTAAAAACGAGTAAGAATCTAATCAAACAGACATTAAAAGCTGAAATTGCACGACAAATCTGGTTAGAAAATGGTTATTTTAAAATAACAAATACAACTGACAACGAAGTGCAGAAAGCTTTGAAGATTATTCAATAAGCTAAATTTTTTCATACCACTAATCCACGA